>CAZZCK010000004.1:0-34855 GCA_964652475.1 uncultured Azospirillum sp. | reverse complement strand
CTAGGCGCATAGGTTGGCGTGTAGCCAAATAACCAAACGGCGTTTTCACTGCGTTGTGCCCGAGAAGGAATAGGGAAATGAAATACAGCGCCCATCCATATGAGCGACGGTTCGGCATCACGAAAGGGGGCGCATTGAACACAATGCAGCGAGCCATCGTTATGGCCGATGAGCGGCGTCTGACCGGAGATAGGGTCGATGAGCGCGGCCAGAAAATCAAACGCCGCACGGGATTTTTTCACGATGCGCGAATCACGAAATAACCCAAGTGCGAAACGGTCATCAAGCAATTTACCGATGCTGAGCATATCGCAAAATACGCGGTGATAATTGCTCGAATACATCGCGCTTCCGCCATCGCTCAGGATCAGCGCATCAATCAGCGGTACGAGTTCATGTTGCAGTTTTTTGAGGGTTGCCTCGGGCGCGATGCGAATACCGTGATGCGCAAGGAACGCCGCGCCATAGATAAGGAACAGATGCTCAGCAAGGCTATGATTGTTCTGCTGCGCGCGCGCGTAGGCACGCACCGCAACCACACGTCGCCAGCTCTGCTCCATGAGGGTGAGCATGGTTTTGCTCGGGGTAAGCGCACCATGCTGTTCCAGGACCAGGCTGGTCAACATCAGCTGAAAACCACGCAAGGCAACCTCATGGGCGCAGGCCCAATTCGCACCGCACTGGTAGGGGTTATGCTTCAGCCAATCGGTGGTCAGGTGGTTGAGGCGAGCCAGATAACGTGCACGCGCCTCGCCCGTGGTGGTGCATGCCGCTAGCGCCAGTCGCGGCGCCCAATGCATACGCGAGAGATCCCAGGTCAGCTTGATATCTTCACCTGCAACGGCGTTGATTGGCACACGAGTGAAATGCTGCTTAGCGCTTTGCGCATACACGCCTTTATGCCACGCCGGGTTTTCACCTTCGTTGATGTCAGCGCCCGAAAATTGCTGAAATTTACCTACGCCAATCGCGTCAGCGCGAGCGGTAATGGCGGCGGCAAGCGCGCTGGAAACATGGAGCGCTGGGCCATCAACATCACCATCCCAAAACGGGGCGATGGCAACGGCATCACTTGCTGGCAGCATGCTCTCAAGCTTGCCATTGCGCCATGTGCGGCGATAACGGGCGACAGCGAGCGCGTTAGCGATCCCTAAGCGCGGCAGTAGTTTCACATAGTAAGCAATGCGCGTGAGTTTATTCATGAGGCGATATGCGGTTCAAATTGCTCGAGCCAGATATCGAGCGCAAGTGGCGCAAAAATTTCGCGGTACCAAATCGTTTTTTTACCGGCGCAATAATCACCGTAGCGTTGGCAAAGTTTTGTTTTATCGATGAGCCCGTAACGGTAGATGCGCGCATCGCCATGAAAGCGTGCTTCAAGTTCGGCGCGTAATTCATGGCGCAACCACTGCGCTTGCGGGCTGGTGAACCCTTGTTTGTCTTTACGCCAAATAATCGCGCGCGGCAGGGCATTGGCATAGGCCGAACGCATCAGCCATTTGGTCCAGCCGCGTCGGATTTTAAGATCATCCGGCGCATTCAGCAAAAACTCAACGAGGCGATAATCAAGATACGGCAAACGAATCTCGCGACCAAATGCCATCGACATCCGATCTTCGTAATGGGTAAGGTAGGGCACCGAAAACTGGCGGTAATCGAGCCACTGGCGATGGGTGAGCGAGCTGCCGATGCCCCCTATCGAAGCGCGAGTGAAATGGCCGAGTGTTTCCGCAGTGAGCACTGAATCGCGCGGCGCTTGGCTGAAATAGCGCTTGGCCTCAGCAAGGCTGAATTGCTTCAGCACCGTGCCGTTGAGTGCAAAGCCAGCAAGGGTAATCGCCGCTTTGATGTAGTGCTTGCGGCGCAGCAAATGCTTCACATAAAACCCAACAAATTTTTTATATCCGCAGAGCATTTCATCCGCGCCTTGACCACTCAAGATAACCTTCACCGCATGGGTATGGGCGGCTTGCATCAGCAAATAAAACGCAACGTTGGAGAAGCTACCCAGCGGGCTATCATTCTGCCAGGTTGCTTTGGCAAGCAAGCTCAGCGCCTCCTCGGGCTTCCAATCCATCGCGATTTTAGTGATGTTCAAGTCATAGGCGTTCGCCATAATATCGATGAATTTCGATTCATCCTCGGCTTGTCCCGGCGCGACCGCGGAAAGGACGTTGAAGTTGCTATGACCAAGCTCAGCCTTCATCGCATGCGTAATCAGCGAGGAATCGAGCCCACCGGAGAGGGTGACGCCAACCGGCACATCCGAGCGCAGACGCAGACGCACCGCATCCTCGAAGAGTTCACGGAACGTCTGTTCGGGATTGCGGTAGTCGTAGTTCGCCTTCGCCAGGAAGGGATCCCAATAGGAGGTGGCGCTGATTTCGATGATGGGCTTGGCAAGATCGAGCGTAGCGTGGGTGCCCGCTGGTAGTGCGAAGATGCCCTCGAAAAATGTTTCGTTGGTATCGTCCTGCAGCGATTGTTCGATATAGCGCGCCACACTGCGGCGGTTGATGGCAAACTTCAGGCCACTCAACACCAGCAGCGTTTTTATCTCGGACGCGAAATAGATGTCGCCGTTTTGAATGGTGTAATATAGCGGCTTGATACCCGCACGGTCACGCGAGAGCAGAAGGGTTTGCTCGGCTGTATCGAGCAGCGCCATCGCCCACATGCCGTTAAATTCGGCGAAAGCATCGCTTGGATTGGCAATTGCGCTCAAGCGTTCGAGAATGATTTCCGTATCCGATGTACTCGTGAGCCGGGCGTAACCTTGCGCCGCCGCAATCTCGCGGTAGTTATAAATCTCGCCGTTGTAAATCATATGCTGCTGGCCACTGTGGGATTGCATGGGCTGGCGGCCATGTTCGGATAAATCAAGAATCGAGAGACGCTGATGGGCGAGCACCACCGTGCAATCACCGAACGTGAAGTTCTGCTCGCCCGCCATATCCGGACCACGATGGGCCTGAATTTTTTGTGCCGCTGCGACGCGCGTGGCAAGGCCAACAAGCGCGCCGGAGTTTTTTTGAATCACTGCACCAAACAGGCCGCACATCACTGATACACTTTCATTCTAACCGTTACGCGACGGTGATAGCACAACCATCAAGCCCCGTCACCGCACATCCATAGGCATAAACCGGGCCTGTTTCGCTCATGGCATCACACAGGTGAAAGGTACCGTATTGCAAAAGCCGCATGGGATAAAAATCTTTTTTCGCGCGCAGTAGCTCCTCTAAACCATGCTGACTATCGAAGCGATAAAGCCGAGCATAGGAATCGTTGATGCCACTGCCAATCGTAGTTGCCAATACATCGCGGATGCGGTTTCCCGTCAGCAGCCCCGGCTCGATCGTGGTCGAGAAATAGATCGTCTCCCCACGCATCGTCGCATAAATTGAGCTGGCAGGAAGCGGGTGTAGCATGGTGATGCCCCACGCACCATTTTGCTGACCTAAGGCATATAAATAATTTTGTTCAAGTGGCGTATCCGTTGCATAGACAAGATGATCGCGCAGTGGTGCAAGCCAGGCGGCACGGTATTGCTGGCTGCCACGCAGCACAGCTTGGACATGCGCAAAGTCGTGCGTTACCTGCCACAGGCCGCAGCCTTGGTCAAAATCACCGGTCAGTACCCATAGGCATTGCCGGTAAGGGTCAGCAACGATGTCGTGAATATGTTCAATTTCATTGGCAGCAAATTGATAGACTACGCGCCATGCACCCCCCGCCAGAGGGCGAAACCAAACCGCCACTTCGCTTTTAGGTTTATTTTCAAAATATTCACCAAAATAAAACCCATCCGCTATCCCTTCGAGGCCGACCACGCGCCGAATGTTGAGGGCCTTACGGCCATGCGGAATCACATGCTCTTCAACAAGCTGTTTAGAAGATGCATGAAGCCGCCAGATCATGGCGCCACTGCTCATCAACACCGTGTCCGCATCGATCGGCACGGCGATGGTGGGCTCAAGACGAAGCAGGCGCCGTAGCAGACGAAACTGGCTCAAAAGATTGATGAGCCTTGTGCCCGGCAATGTACATAGATACTGCAAATCTGAAAAATCATGGCGGCAAATATAGATGCCGCGACCCCGCGCCACCCATAGATACTCACCGATGCTAAGCAACGGACGGGTGGCGTGTTTTTTAGCAAAACGCATCATACCGCACCGTGCCGCTGATGCGGTGCAAGGGTGAAATAAGGGTAACCCTTCGCCTTGCGCGCATTGAGAAAATCAAGCAATGCCGCCGACTCCAGAAACTCCATCGTAACGCCGTAAACGGTGGTTGCACGAAGGATGCCGGCACGCCGCAAATCATTGGCCAGCGTACGCTCGGCGTAATGGATGGCCCATTTAGGATGGCGCTCACGCACGGTGATCCGCCGCGTGACGCCGCCACTGGTGATATCGAAAAGGCGCAACCGATACCAATTCGCTATCGGCCAATCGTTCTCATACGCATCTTCCGCGACATGAATCATGGTCAGGCTATGCGCCATATCGGTGCCAAGTGCGACAATTTTTGCGTTGCGATTCGCGCAATAATACCACGAGGAATGTACCCCGCCAGGGAGCGGAGCTTCGCCGTCAAGGTTATGCGCCATCATCACCGATGCCTCCGGCCCTACCGCCACCATCGTACTAAGCGGATGATGGCTGCGCACGGCGCCGGGCGTCTGCATCAGGGCTTTGGGTAATGCCCCGGTCCACGGCATTGTTTTTTCTACATCGTAAGCAACCGGCACCTGACAAATACGATCACTCAGCCGATCCACGCCCACGGGCTCTTCCGGAAAATAGGGAATCGCCGGCATGGCGAGCGTTCCAGGGTCACCCACCAGCGCACGCAGTGCAGCATTGATTTCGGGTGGTGAAAGGCCAAGCGATTTGAGATTACTCATGCTGGAATGAACGATGAGAATATCGCCAGCGTTTACCCCCCAATCGTGCAACTGCTGCCACAGCAAGGTCGCGGTTTCGTGGTTAACTGCGACCTCAGCGATACGGGATCGGGTTTGGGTTCGACGCAGTTTCGTGACCATTTTTCCAAGCACACGGTTGAGCAGCGGAAAATGCCAGTAAAGATATTTGACGACCACCTCAATCCACGGATTTAAGGCAAGGATACGATGCATGGCAATAAACTCTCAATCCGTTGTGTATTGCGTGCGGTCGGTCGCCGCGATTAATCCGCACGCAATCGCAAAATTAGCATAGCCGAAAACGCTGAATTCCGTCAGCGCAAAAGGTAAGGACGCGAAAAAGTAAATCGCATAGGTCATACGCACGGGGTTGGCGCGATCGTTCAACGCACGCCAGGCGGCAGGTAGCAGACGTAGGATATAATACGCGAACAATGCCGAGAAAATCACCCCGTAATAAATAATCAGTGACAGCGGCGTGAAATGTAAATTGCGGTGGAGCGTTCCTTCGGGGCCAAATGTTTTCGAGGGATAAGCAAAACCCGGCCCCATACCCACGATATAATAGGCAGGTCCTGGCACGGCGGCAACCGCATCACGAATTTCATCCAGCCGTCCGCCGCTGTAATACTCGGTGATCTGAGCTTCAGTGTGAGACTGGTCCTGAGCCCCCGCATTAGATTGGGGTTGGGATTGAGATGCATAAAAGCGCGCCGTCAGCATGCTGACACTCGATGCCGCGATGAGGATGGCAAGCACAGCGACGAGCATTTTTGGTTGCTTGCGATACACCATCAGCATGGCAATGCCGCTGGCCAAATAGACCGCCCGCTTGCCCGAAACCACGAGCAGAATAAGAAACAGCAGCGGGGCAGCGGGCCCGCTGGTGGCCATCAACCAGCCGAGGCCCAGTGCGGCATCAATGCTGCTATAGGCGGGGTAAATCGGTTGGATAAAACGATCGACCAGCGTGCAGGTCATCACCCCAATCACCGTTGCGCCGATGATGTAGGCCAGTAGTTTGTGAACGGTTTCTGAGGTACTGAACCATTGCCCATCAAGGCAATGACGCAGGGTGATGATGACGGCCAGAAACAGCAGCGGGCGGACGATGTCGATCGCGATATCGATGGGCAAACGGTTAGCGTAATCTGCCATCATGGTGCTTGCGATGAGTGCCGCCACCATCCCCCATTCAAGCCACGTGATCTGCAATCTTCGCCAATGCCACAAGCCAACCGATGCGATGGCGGCAAGTGCCAGCATATCGAGAATGAGGAAGGAATGGGTGATGTTAAAAATGGTGGTTAAACGCAATACATTAAAGGCAAGAAACAACAGGCTTGCCGTCAGCGCAGTCACGATACCACCACGAATGACCCATTGCATGCTCATAAGCGGATAGCCAAATAATCCGGTGGGTTATAGCCAATAATGCGCGCGGGCATGCCTACCGCAATCGACCCATCGGGTAAATCGCTCAGCACCACCGCGCCGGCGCCAATAGTGCAGCGGTTGCCAATCGTAACACCACCCAGAATTTTTGCATCCGCGCCCAAAAAGCAGTCGTCGCCAATCGTTGGAAAGGGACTGGGTGCATTGCTAGTATACCCAACCGCCGTGCCGATAGTAACGCGATGACCAATGACACAGCGCGCGCCGATTTTACTATTAGCATGGATCACCTGACCCATACCACCATAGCCCAACAGCGTTTTCTCGCCAATAGTCGCTGAGTAGGGAACATAAGCATGAAAAATAAAATAAATCGCGTTGCGCATGAGTTTGGGCACGAGCGGAATGCGGCGCTTATGGCACCAATGACCGAAACGATAAAGATGCATCGCGTTCACATTTCTCTCCATAGCCAGATGAGGTCATGGCGGTTGGGACGATCCTGCATCCATTCTACTAGCACTAGTAAGGCGAGATAGAAAAGCCCAAAGGCCGGTTGCTGTGCCATGAGCAGCACCGCAAATGGGCAGGCACCTATGACGAACAGGCTCGGTAACTGGTTGCGCAAATTGCGCCGCAAGAGCTGCATCGCGGCAGCGTACGCAGCGATGATGCCACTATAAAATAAAATCGCATGCTCGAGCGTCTGGATGAGGAAAAGGGAACCTAAACCGAGCAGCGCGACTGCAATATTAATCGCCATCAACCACGGTGTGCGACTCGAGGCAATGAGGTGACGCTCATCGAGCGCCGCGCGGTAATAAAGCGGCACACAGGCAACAAGCGCAAGGTAGGGCGCCAGTGTGGGCATGATGAAGGCAATGGCAATGAGGCCAACGGCAATGGCCGAAAAATAGAATGTCGAGAAGGCGCGCAAGCGTTGGTAAAGCCGTTTGCCTTGCGCATGATGGGTAAAGCGGGTGATGACCGCGGCAGTGCTGACAGGAAACACGCTGGTGGCGGATTGAATGACCGACGTTGCGACCCGATAAAGCCCCAAATCATACGGCACCAGCACGCGCGCGAGATAGACGGGTAAGGCAGCGGTGAGCAGGTTCATGACCGCCGTGACGGTGAGAAGCTCGGGGATTTGTTTCATGAGCGTGGCAAGCAGCGTCTTTAGTTCGGTCACAGTTGGGCAGGTATCGCTCATGCGCAGCGCATAAACTAGCCAAATAAAGGCGGGGATAAACACGCTGATTTCCATCACCCGCTCGAGCGCAATCGAGAGATCGTGCGTATACGACCATAGCGTCAGGGTAACAAGCAAAACCGAGGTCAGCGTCATAAATAATATATACGCACGGCGCAGACGTAGGCCTTGTAATGCAAGCAATACACTCGCGCTGAGTAGCATACCGAACAAAAGTAGCGGCGAACCAAACGGGGTGATAGCATGGAGTGCAGTGAAGCCAAGAAACACGAAAAAACTGAGTAATAAAATACTGTAGATGAGCGTGCCCGCCCCCGCATACCGAATCAGCGGCTCGCTGATGATGCTGAAGGAGCGATGCACTAGAAATACCATGGCGTTGATGCCGATAAATTCGCCATAGAGGGCCAAGCCGTAGGTCGCCGGCGCCAGAAAGCTAAATAGCAACGCGTTCGCGAGGGTTGCGATCTGTACGAATAGGTTCAGCATGCCGCTTTACGCAATCCTGTCACACCCTTGGTGTCGAGGACGGGGACGTTAACCGCGCTCCAATCCATACGCTTATAGGGGGCGTGATCGACCAGCAGCAGCACCATATCAGCACTGGCAAGGACGGCATCCAGTGGGGCGAGCGTGACCCCAAGATCGGTGATATGGTCGGGCAATGCTTCAACATTCGGCTCGTTGACGATGAGGTTCAGCTTTTTATTTTTGGCGAGATGCGCGACAATCTCAAGCGATGGGCTTTCGCGTAAATCATCAATATCCGCTTTGAAGGCCACCCCTAAGCAAGCAATGGTGACGCTCGGTTTGCTGAAAGTTGCAACCAGTGCCTCCACCTGCGTGATCACCCAATGGGGCTTTTTCAAATTCACCTCGCCCGCGACACGAATCAACGGCGTAACATCCGGTGCAGAATTCACGATAAACCAGGGATCAACCGCGATGCAGTGCCCACCCACCCCGGGGCCGGGCTGCAGCACGTTCACCCGCGGGTGGCGGTTGGCCAGACGAATCAGTTCCCACACATCAATGCCAAGCGTATCGCAGACCATCGAAAGTTCGTTCGCAAAGGCGATATTCACCATGCGAAAAGCATTTTCGGTGAGTTTGCACATTTCCGCCGTGCGCGCCGAGGTAGTGATGCACTCGCCCTGCACAAAGATTTGATAGAGCGCTTTGGCTTTGGCGGCACAGGTCGCGCTCATACCGCCAATCACGCGGTCGTTCATCACCAATTCATGAATCACGCGCCCGGGAAGTACGCGCTCGGGGCAATAGGCAATGTTAATATCCGCCCCATCACCGGCCGTTTGCGGGAAGGTAAGGTCGGGGCGCGCCTCGGCCAGCCATGCGGCCATCTGTTCGGTGGTGCCGACCGGTGAGGTGGATTCCAGAATCACGAGATTACCTTTTTTCAACACCGGCGCAATCGACTGCGCCGCCGCTTTGACATAGCTCAGATCCGGTGCGTAATTCTCACGAAACGGCGTCGGCACGGCGATCAGAAATGCCGCAGCGGGTGATGGCGTGGTGCTTGCTTTGAGATGCCCCGTCTGCACCGCAGCATGCACCAGAATATCAAGCTCCGGCTCAACAATATGGATGCCGCCACTGTTGATGGTGGCGACGGCTTTTTCATTCACATCGACCCCGTGCACTTGGATGCCGCGGCTTGCAAGCACCGCCGCCGTGGGCAAGCCAATATAGCCCAGGCCAATCACCGAGATGGTTTTGAGTGGTTTTTTCATTGCGCGATTCCTTGTAAAATTTCGGCGATGCGGGCAGCGGTTTTGCCGTCGCCATAGGGGTTATGGGCCTGCGCCATCGCAGCATAGGCAGCGGCATCATCCAGTAAGCGGTTGGCCTCGCGGGTGATCGTATCCGTATCGGTGCCCACTAGTTTCACGGTACCCGCAGCAACCGCCTCGGGCCGCTCGGTCGTGTCGCGAATGACGAGCACAGGCTTGCCCAGCGATGGCGCCTCTTCCTGCACGCCGCCCGAATCGGTGATGATGAGATGCGCCCGGTGCATGAGATAGACGAAGGCCAAATATTCCTGCGGGGCAATGAGGTGAATCGCCGCGTTGGCCGATAGCATGCGCGCGACGGGTTCTTGTACATTGGGGTTGAGATGCACGGGATAGAGAATCGCAACATCTCCCCGCGCGGCAATTTCAAGAAGCGCGCGGCAAATACGCTCGAACCCATCGCCAAAATTTTCGCGACGATGACCGGTAACGAGAATGAGTTTTTTATTGGCATCGAGAAAATCAAATTGGGCATCGAGTGCGGCTTGCAGCGCGGTGTCGGTTTTAATCTTCTCGACCACCTCGAGCAACGCGTCGATCACGCTATTGCCCGTGACATGAATCGTTTCAGGAGCAATACCCTCGCGCAACAGATGATCGCGCGCAGTGGTAGTCGGCGCGAAATGGATGGTAGCGAGGGCGCCGGTTAAGGTGCGGTTCATCTCTTCCGGCCAGGGGGAATAACGATCATGGGTGCGTAAGCCCGCCTCGACATGGCCAATCGCGATTTTGGCGTAATAGGCAGCAAGCGAGGCAGCCAGGGTGGTGGTGGTATCGCCATGCACCAGCACCATGTCGGGTCGCCACTGACGGAACACATCGCGCAAGCCCAAAATCACTTTGGCCGTGATATCCGACAAATCCTGCCCCGGCTTCATCAAATCGAGATCGAAATCCGGGGTGATCGCGAACAAGGATAGCACCTGGTCGAGCATCTGCCGGTGCTGGGCAGTGACGCAGACTTTCACCTCACACGCCTCACGGCGCATGAGCGCCTTCACCAGCGGGGCCATTTTAATCGCCTCGGGCCGGGTGCCAAACACCATGAGAATACGCTTGGTCAATGCTGCAGTCCTTACAAGCAGGTTACGCCGCTCTTATCGGATATCGGCTCGCGTTTGTCCATGCGATTTGATCGCCTGGGCCATCCGCCACATTCTCAAGGGCTGTAAAGGGGTTAGAACGCGACCGTGTAGCGGGCAAGCGCGCCTAAAATATCGATATCGGTGCCAAATTCCTCGCTGTTGCGCCAACCGGCTTCAAGCGTCAAACCATTGCCGAAATCATACCCACCCGAAACTTGCAGCAGATGATCGTTGAAGTCACCAAGCCCGGTTATATCCGTCTCGCGCTTGGTGTAGCCAATGGTCACGTTCCAATCATCGTAAATGGTATTGACGACGCTGGCGGTGTAGTAGCGCGAATTGACATCAAGCCCGCCGAAATTATCGATGGTTGCGAACTCGGCCAACACATCACTCTCGATGTTCTTCGTCAGCGGGAACACATAATTGAGGTTGGCGACGACGCCGTTTTCATCCTTACCGCCGACATCTTCATCACCTTTTTCCAAATGGCGATAGCCGAGCGAATAGGAGAGATTTTCAATGCCGCCGACATTCGCCCCGTCGAGCGCAAAGACGTAGGACGAGAAATCCTCGGTATTGCTCGCGCCGCCATCGGACTCGCGGGTGCGGCCACGCTGGGTGATGGTCGAGTTCGACAGGAAGGTGGTATCAGCAAAGAAGGTGCTGGCGGTGAACGTATGGCTGCCAGCATTCGCGGTTTCAAGCGTGTAAGAACCACCAAACCCAAGCTTCTCGGTGATCTCGTAATCCTCGGCGAAGTCCTCGCTCCAGATACCACGGCCGTAGTCCCACGCGATCCCGAAGCCGGGATTAAATTTACCGGCAAACGCTTTGTAAGGGCCGTTCTCATAGTTGAGTTTCAGCTCCTCGATGAAGCCACCTTCTTGTTCGAAAAACGAACCGCGGCCAATGTTGGGGTCGTTCACCGGCTCGAACACGCCGACACCGTCGATATAAAAATTCTTGGTCAGTTGGAGGGTTGGCGCTACTTCCGTGCGGCCAAAGGTGCGGACGCGCTCATTGTCATTATCGTCGGAGTCAACCCCGCCCTCGAGCTGCAGCTCGAACACCGCTTCACCCGAAATATTCGGATAGCTGGTGGCTTTTTCAGCGGCGAACGCGCCGCTAGCAAGCAGGCTGGTCGATAGCAATGCGGTGGTGAATAAAGCGATACGTTTCATGCATATCTCCATCGTATTTGGTGGCAAAGAACTCACCAACCTGCAATCACCGGTTGCCGAGAATAAATCGCAACCAACCATGGGCCGGATGGTATTTCAACTCGAATGTAACATCGATCAACAAATATTGCGCGCAAGGCCCAAGGCTGTTACCCATTCAATACAGTTCTTGTGAATACCGAAATCACTCATGCACCCTGCCCTTATTGTTGATCGTATCGCCAAATCCTATCGCGGGGTGCGTGCAGTCCACGCTCTAAGCTTTGCCGTCACGCGCGGTGAAATTGTTGGCCTGCTTGGCCCCAACGGTGCGGGCAAAACCACCAGCATCAATATGGTGCTGGGCATTCTTGCCCCCGATGCGGGCAGTATTACCATCGACGGTATTTCACTCGCCGACCAGCCAGCCCGTGCCCGCGCGCGCACTAATTTCGCGGCGGTCTATGCCCCGTTGCCGGGCAATCTTTCGGTCGAACAGAACCTAAAATTTTTTGGCTTGATGTATAACGTAAAAAACCTGAGATCGCGGATCGAAGACTTGCTCCTCGACTATGACCTCGTGAAATTTCGTCGCACCAAATATGGGCTGCTTTCCTCGGGCGAGCAAACGCGGGTGGCGCTTGCTAAAGCGATGCTCAACCGCCCACCGCTGCTGCTACTCGATGAACCGACGGCGAGCCTCGACCCGGCGACGGCACGCGAATTGCGCCAGCAGATTCGCGCGCATGCTTCACGCGGGCAGCATGGCGTGCTGTGGACCTCGCATAACATGGCCGAAGTGGAAGAAGTCTGCGACCGCGTTCTGTTCATGAGCCACGGCGAAATCCTGCTCGAGGGTGACCCCAAAAGCTTGGCCCATGAGCATGGCAAGGCGAATCTTGAAGAGCTGTTCATCGCCGTCGCCCGCGAGCCGCTCAGTTTGGAGGTGGCATGAACATCCGCCCGATCTACGGTTTGATCTACCGCTATTTTAGCCTCTTGATCGCGCGGCCCGACCGCATGATGGGCCTCTATATATGGCTGCTGATTGATATGGTGATGTGGGGGTTTATCAGCGAATATCTGGGTAGAATCATGCCGTCGGGGTTTAATGCCTTAAGCACGTTCTTGGGCGCGGTGCTGCTCGCCAACTTTTACGCGCGCGCCATGCTCAACATCAACATGGTCTTTTTCGAAGATATGTGGGCACGTAATTTTTTGAGCCTGTTCGCCAGCCCGATGCGTATCCGCGAATATTTATCTGGGCTCATCACCTGCGGGGTGATCACCAGCAGTTTTGGGTTTTTGCTGGCGATGATCAGCGCGGCGGTCATCTTTGATTTCTCACCCTTTTCCTACGGCGTGCCCCTGCTCGCCTGGGTATTGGTGCTGCTGCTGTTTGGCGTGGCGCTAGGTATTTTTGGCTGCGCGATGGTACTCTGGCGCGGCCCATCCTCGGAATGGTATATCTGGCCAATCCCCTCGATCATGGCGCCGTTTGTCGGCGTGTTTTACCCCGTCGCCAGCCTACCGGAATGGATGCAGCAGGTCGCCACCATCTTGCCGCCGACGTATGTGTTCGAGCAGTTACGCGCGGTGATTGCCGGCCAACCCACCGACTTATCCCAGCTGTTACTTGGGTTTTTGCTTTCAATCGGCTATATCATCCTCGCGAGCTGGGTGTTTGTGCGGGTGCATCGACGGATGATCCGCACCGGCCTCATCGCCCGCTATAATGCTGAAACTTCGGCGTGAAGTTGCAAGAAATCCGCATCGGAATGCCCTCAGCAAGAGTGTACGCAAATTAACCCTAATAATATTTATACAGCTTACCCGCTTTGGTGATGACATACATCGCGCCGTTGGCAATGACCGGGGCCGTCACGATCCCATCGGCCAGCTCGTAGCGATCGATCGCAGCGCCGGTTTCGGGGTTAAAGCTGCGAAGCACGCCGTCGCCATCGACCACGAGCACTGCATTGCCGGATAGAATCGGGCCATAAAGCGGCGGCGTTTTATCCTTTGCAGGGTCGCGTTTATGACGCACGGCTAGCGAGGTCGCCCAGCGTACGGAGCCGTCGCGCTTAAGCAGCGCCGCAATATCGTGGCTGGGTGATAGCATGAACAGCACATTGCCCGCCGACCAGGGCGCGCTTTGGGTGCCGATCGGTTGTTGCCATAGGGGGCGACCATTGGCGAGCAAACTGGCTTGGATCTGGCCGCTGGTCGTCGCCGCCACCACCACCCCTTCTTGCACCACTGGCACCGCATCGATGCCCTTGAGCACCGCCGAAGCCTGCGTTCGCGTACCGCCGGTGAGCGTGTCGCTCCAGATCACACTGCCCGATTCGAGGCGCAAGGCAAAGAGCTCACCCGAGGAATAGGCGACCACTACCACTTCGTCGCTGATTACGGGGCTAGTGAGTGAAAAATACCCCGCGCTTTCGCGGATGCCGCGATGCTCCCAGCGCGGCTGACCGCTTGTGGCATCGTAGGCCAGGGTCTGATTGTCGGCGGTGAGCACCACAACCGTATTGCCGTCGGCTGCCGGGGCGCCACGCACCGGTGCGCCCACGCGAATCGACCATTGCTGCTTGCCCGTTTTTGCCTCAAGCGCGCGCAAAATACCGTCGCCGGTGGCGGCGTAAAGCGTTGTCCCGGCAAGGGTGAGGCCGCCGCCCAACACGTCGCGGCTAGCGCTACTGCTCGCTGGCAGATCAACCCAGGCGATGTCGCTAATCGCACTCTCGCGATGGGCGGAAATCGCACCCGACGCATCCATCGCAAACACCAACCCGTCACCAATGACGGGTGGGCTGACCACCGGTCGGGTGAAGCCATACCCATCGCCAATGCGCGCCGATTGCTCGCGACGAATACCGGTGAGGCCGATATGCGGCACCTGCATCGCCTGGTTGAGGCTGTGCCAATGATCGAGGTTGGCTTGCTCGGGCACGGTGACGGACACCTCTTGCGCCCCAAGGTCTGGCGTCAAGCCGCGCGCGGGGCCGACCACATCGATGCGCTCGCCCGGAGCGCGCTTGACCACCGGCGGCGCACTACTCAGCCAATCGGGTAAATCGCCGCAGGCGCTAAGCGCAAGGCATAGTAGTATCGCAACACAGGTGAAGTGGCGGTTACTCATGCGTGGGGGTAGCCTTGGCGCGTTTCGGGTCGGCAGCGTTTAAGGTGGCGAGCCACTGGGTCCAACGCTCGCGGGCCTCGGGGTTGATCGTTTCATCCTTCGCCGTGCTGGCAAGCAACGCCTCAAGCGCGGCGATGGCTTTTTCATCCTCGCCCGCGGCCCAATACTCGGCGATGCGCCACTCGGTACGGGTGGTTGCAAGCGGGGAATCTCCCGCGGCGGTGAGGCATGGCTCAGCCGAGGCGGCGTCAAGCGCCGCTAAGCGCAGACAGGCAATATCGCCCCACACATCCCCGTGGCTGGTGCTGACAGCGGTTTTTAGCACTGCCACCGCTTCGGGTTCGTTGTTGGCGATTACCAACGCTTTGGCTTGCCAAATCCGCGCCAGGGTTCTTACCGACCCATGACCCGTCATCACGACATTCGAAAAGGCCTTAGCTGCTTCGAGCGGTTTTTTCTCGGCAAGCAGGGTTTGCGCCGCAGCCAGTGCGCGCATGGTCTCACTGCCACGCCACTCGCGCTGATATTGCCACAGGCTATTGCCCGCCACCGCGGCAATAAGCAGTGCCGCCAGCGCAATCAGCCGGGTGCGGTAGGTGCGCCACAGGGCCACTGCACGCTCGGCGCGCAAGGCCTGGTCGACTTCACTCAATAAATTATCGGCCATGATTATGCTCCCACTATTCCCATTCGATCGTCGCCGGCGGCTTGCTCGTAATATCATAGACCACCCGGTTAATGCCACGCACTTCATTAATAATACGTACGGCAATGGTATGTAGAATCTCCGATGGGAAATGGAATACATCCGCCGTCATCCCGTCGCTGCTGGTGACTGCGCGTAAGCCACAGACCGATTCATAGGTGCGGGCATCACCCATGACGCCGACCGTGCGCACCGGCAGCAGGACCGCAAAGGCCTGCCAGATCTGGTCGTACAGCCCGTGCTTGCGCAACTCCTCGATATAAATCGCATCGGCGGCGCGTAGCAGATTCAGCTTCTCGAGCGTCACCTCACCCGGAATGCGTATGGCCAAGCCCGGCCCGGGGAAGGGGTGACGCGCCACCAGGTCACGCGGAATGCCAAGCTCCATGCCGAGCACGCGCACTTCGTCCTTGAATAATTCACGCAGCGGCTCGACCAATTCCATACGCATACGCGCCGGTAGCCCACCAACATTATGGTGCGATTTGATGGTCACGCTCGGGCCGCCATGAAATGAAATCGACTCAATCACATCGGGGTAGAGCGTGCCTTGCGCCAAAAAATCGACCCCCTCGATGCGCGAGGCCTCCTGCTCGAACACTTCAATAAAAGTCTCGCCGATGATTTTACGTTTGCGCTCGGGGTCGCTCACCCCGGCTAAGCGCTGTAAAAATAACTGGCTGGCATCGATATAGAGTAGCGGGATTTTATAATGCTCTTCGAAACGTGCCTTCACTTCCTGGCCTTCGTTCAAGCGCAGCATGCCGGTATCAACAAAAATCGAGGTTAGCTGGTCGCCGATCGCCTCATGCAGCAATTTCGCCACTACCGAAGAATCGACCCCGCCCGACACGCCGCAAATCACCCGCTTGTTACCCACTTGCGCACGGATTTTTTCGATCTGCCCGGTGCGGAAGGCCTGCATGCTCCATTGCCCATGGCAGCCACAAATACGGCGCACGAAATTGGCAATCAGCTTAGCGCCATCTGGGGTATGCGCCACCTCGGGGTGGAACTGCACGCCGTAAAGTCGCCGCGCCTCGTGGGCGATCGCCGCGAAGGGCGCACTCCCCGTTTTCGCCACGACCTGAAACCCCTCGGGCAATTTTGCGACCTTATCGCCATGGCTCATCCATACCGGGTAGGAGCGACCGGCTTGCCAGACATCCGCGAACAAGGCGTTGCCCGCGACCACCTCGACATCCGCGCGACCAAACTCGCGCGTCTCGCCGGCCACGACCGAGCCACCGAGGAGCTGACACATCAGCTGCTCGCCATAACAAATGCCCAAGACCGGGATACCAAGCCCGAAGAGTGCGGGGTCGATACTCGGCGATGCCCCCGCATGCACCGATGCCGGGCCGCCGGATAGGACAATCCCACGCGCACCGAAGCCGCGCACCGCCTCGAGCGTCATGGTGAACGGATGAATCTCGCAATAGGCTCCGGCCTCGCGCACGCGCCGGGCAATCAGCTGCGTGACCTGCGAGCCAAAATCGAGAATCAATATCCGTTCGTCCTGTGCGCTCACCTGGGCATCCTTAATATCCGCTGATACGTAAAAAGTACCGCACCATAGCGAGCCGTGATATTGCCGCAACGATTTTTCGTCACCTACGACCGATCGATCGATCCACATCCCGATTGGCATCTTTATGCTTGACGATGGTTTAATGAATCCATTTAGCTTGAATCAATCGTCTTGCTCTTACTTAGAGTGGCCGGACACACGATCGACCTATTACTTATACACAGGGGCTAACATTCATGCGATTTGGTGGTTTAATTGCTGCTATCGTCTTTGCTGCGATTGCAGCGGTGGTTGTCTTGCGCATGTCGGCCGAGCAGGCGCAAGCCCCAGTGGTCGCCCCACAGGCGATCGAGCAAAAAACGCTGAATGTCTATGTCGCGGCGCGGCCGATTGCGCTTGGTGCCACCATCAGCGCCGATATGCTGGCCGCCCAACCTTGGCCCGAGCAGCTGGCCTTGCCGAGCTTTGTCATCGCCGATGGCAAAACGAATGTGGTGGGCTCGATCGCCCGTGCACCATTTCAGCAAAACGAGCCGATTATCCAATCGAAGCTCGCCAACCCGAGCGACCCGAACTTTCTAGCGGGCGACCTGCCCAAGGGCCAACGCGTCGTAACCATTGCGGTCAACGAAACCGATGGTGTGGCCGGGTTTGTCTTTCCGGGTGACCGGGTGGATGTGATCTATACGCATGATGTCGAGAAAACGGAATATACGCCGGCCGCGAGCGCGACCGACCCCAATGCGGTGAGCGCAACCAAAACCAAAGAAACCGTGAGCGAAACCTTGCTGACCAATGTCAAAGTGGTGGCGATCGATCAGCGCGCCTCGGGCGGCACTGCAGTGGATGCAAACGGCAATCTCTTAATCCCGCGTTCGGCCTCGCTGATGGTCTCGCAAGCGGATGCGCAACGTATTCGTCTGGCCGCTAAAACCGGGACATTGAGCCTTGCCTTGCGCGCACTTGAAGACCGTGAATCGGCCGACCCGCTATTGCTGACCACCAAGGGGGATGTCTCGCAATCGGTGGATAATGCCGCACCGCCAGCGCGTGCCGATAGCGGGATCAAAATCGTGCGTGGCGCGCCCAGTGTTGTCAAGGAAACCGAATCGAACAGCATCCCGCAAACCAATGTCGGCGCACCACCCATTGGCACCGTCATTAACCCGAATCTGGCGGCGCGCCCATGACCCACATCGCTCATTTTTCAAGATTTTACACCCGTGCGGCTTACGCATTGATCGCGACGATGGTTGCTTGCTTCGCACTCATGGCCCATGCAGCAAGCAGTACAAACAGTAGTGGTTCGGCGTTTTATGTGCCAATCAACCGCTCAGAATTAATTACCACGACGAGCGACATGGCCGAAGTGGTCATCACCGACCCCGAAGTCGCGAACGTGCTCGTTCATGGTAAACGCAAAGTCTCGGTCATCGGCTTACAGGTTGGGCAAACGACGCTGCGCCTGTTCGACGCGAACGGCAAAACCATCCGCAATGTGGATGTCTATGTCAGCTACGACTTACCCGCGGTGCGTCGTGCGCTGAAACAATTCCTGCCGAATGAGCGCATCGGGGTGAGCATGGTCAATACCCGCATGGCCTTAACCGGCGACGTTTCGAGTGCCGCCGCGGCTGCCACCGCCATGCAGCTGGCCGAGGAGTTTATTTACGGTAAATCGACGAACGAGCGCGTTGCCAAGCGTGAGGTGTATGACGGCGCGAGCAACCCCTCCCCCGTCCTTAACCTCATGAAAATCAGCGCCGGGCAGCAGGTGATGCTGCGCATCCGTATCGGCGAGGCGCAGCGTTCCGCGGTGCGTAATCTTGGGGTCAGCTTGCAGGCATTTGGCAATGATCTGCCACTCTCGATCGGCACCGGCATTGGCCGCGTAGTTGCAGGAGATACCGGCGATAACGGCAGTTTCCAATACGGCACGGTGCAGCCCTCGGGCTCGACCAGCGCCTTTTTCACCGGCTCGATTTACACTAACCGGCGTAGCGGGGTGGGTGCCGCCCTTGAGGCACTCGAGCGCAACGGGCTGATCAAAATTCTGGCCGAACCGAACCTCACCGCACTCTCGGGTGAAGAGGCGCAATTCCTCGCTGGGGGCGAATTCCCCATCCCCGTACCGCAGCAGCAAGGCACGACCACGATCGAGTATAAACCGTTCGGGGTAGCCTTGAAATTCACGCCCTACGTGCTCAGCCCCAACCGCATTCGCATTCAGGTGAACCCCGAAGTGTCGGAGATCAGTAATCAGAACTCGCTACGCACCAGCGACGGCTTCACTGCCCCATCGCTCATCACCCGCCGTGCCGCAACCACCGTCGAGCTGGCTCCGGGCGAGAGCTTCATGATCGCCGGTTTAATCCGCGACGATATCAACACCACCATCGACCAGCTGCCCGGTGCGGGGGACGTGCCGGTGCTCGGCGCCTTGTTCCGCTCGACCGCCTATGCGCGCAACGAAACCGAACTGGTGATTTCGGTGACGCCCTATCTGGTTGATCCCGTCAAGGGGTCGGATATTAAACTCCCGACCGATGATTTCCGCCCGGCGAGCTTCATGGAGAGCGTGTTTTTCGGCGCACTCGGATCAACCCGTGGCAGCAAAGAGCCCAGCCTTGAAGGCCCGACGGGCTTCATGACCGATAATTAGGAGTATCTATGCGTTTACTCTATGCTGCATATTCCGCACTCTGCCTGGCAACACTGGCTGGCTGTGGTATTGCGCCCAACGAGGATCAATTCGCCAGCCGTGGAAGACCCGAATCACTGCTTGACCATTCCACCGAAGTAGTGACGTTGGGCATCAGCAGCACGGCTGAGCGCCGCGAACTTACCGACTGGATCGCGCGCGATAAACCCAGCCGCGCACAGCTGACATGCACTGCCACAGAAAAATCCTGCAATGAGGCAAAAAAAATCCTGACGGCACGGGGTGTTTCCATAGTGCCGGCCAGCAATGCAACGCCAAAACCCGAGGTCACGCTTGTCTATGAGCGAGTGACCGCGCGCGACTGTGATCCGCGCTTCGTTGATACCCAGGCGAATTTCTACAACGTCAACAGCACCAATTTTGGCTGTTCCGTTGCCGCCAATATCGTCCAGCATGTCAGCGACAAAAAACAATTCACCGCACCCAACAAGCTCGACCCTGCGCCCGCCACCCGCGCCGTCAATGATATTGGCCGCGCCTATGCACCGCGCCCGATTGTCGACCCGTATACGGTCGAGCAATCTGCCGTCAGCGCCGCGTCGAGCGAATAATGCGTGGCAAGCATGGCGGCAGGAGGCTATAGTCGTGCCTAGTGCGCCACCCTCAATGGATTTAGTTTAGGAATTCGTATGCGTCATCTGGTTATCATCCTGAGCGATCCCACCCACGAAGCCTGGGCGCAAAGCCTGGTGACGGTGGCAAAGCCGGCGGCACATCATATTTTTGTCAGCACTCCGGGCCAGGCGGCCGAACGGATGGTACGAGATAGAATCAACCCATCGCATCTCGTGCTTGATATCGGTGCGCGCGGCCAGGATGTGCTCACGGAAATCGACCATCTCGCGCAGCAATGCGAGCCCGGCACGCGGGTGATTGCGGTAGGCAACACGAATGATATTTCGCTCTACCGCGCCATTATCGCCCGCGGTGTGCTTGATTATTTGCCACACCCGGCCAATGCCAACAGCGTGATTGCCACCCTCACCGCGCCCGCATCGGGGGCCGCCAGCGCAGCACCGCTATCGCCGACTGTCAGTCAACGTAGCAGCGGGCAAAAGCGCGTGATCGTCTTCATGAGTGCGGCCTCGGGCGATGGAGCCTCGACCATTGCACTCAACACCGCCTACGCCATCAGCCAGATCAGCAATGGCCACACCGTGCTCGTCGATATGGATTATCAATTCGGTATGGTCGCTAAACAGCTGGGCCTTAAAAACCAATACGGCATCGGCGACCTGCTCGATCACCCCGGGCGCGGGGTCGATAGCGTGCTCATTAACCGCATGGTCGCGAGCTATCAGAAGCTGCATGTGATTACCGCGCCACCCGAGCTACGCTATTTGCCGAGCATCGATACCACCGTAATTGCCGATCTCATCAGCACCTTGAGCGCCAATTACGACACGGTGATTATCGACCTGCCGCATGTCTGGCTGCCGTGGGTGACGGCGGCCACCAGCCAAGCCACGCAATTGGTTTTAGTCGCGCAATTATGGCTCAAATCGGTGTCGCACGCGGCGCGGATGATGCGGGCATTGCGCGATATTTCAACCCCGATCGAGCGGGTCACCGCCATCATCAACCGCTCGGGCGCCAAGTTCAAAGAGGCGATCGAGCCCAAGGATTTTGAGCGCGTCTGCGGCATTCCCATTCGCTACGCGATGAGCAACGATATTCGCACCATTGTCATGGCCGAAGCGGCCGCAACCACGGTGATGGAACAAGCCGCAAGCCCTCTATCGGCCGATATTAACCGCCTGGCCTATGATCTCATGGGCATGGCGAACCCCCAAGCAGTCGATGAAAAACGCGGTGGCCTTTTCAGCCGGCGCAAAGGATAGGGCCGGATGTTTGGTAAAAAACAGGCCGATCCGATTATCCATCCAAGCGGCGCTGAGGCGTCACCAGCAGTGCCGCTCGAGGGTAATGTTTCTGTGCCCACGCCCGTTACGCCACCCCTCAGTGATGGCCAGCGCATCGAAGCCGCAAGCCTGAAAAGTAATGTGGCAAGTACCGGCAAACCCATCATTGATCAGGCGGCAAGCCTCATCCGCTACCGCGATATGAACCTTGAGACCGCCGATTACAGCGCGGCCAAACAAGAGCTGATCAGCGAGCTGCTCGACCAGGTGGATTTCCAGGCGCTCGAGCAATTCACGCCCGATAAAAAACGCGCCCGCGTCGCGGAGGCCTGCGAAAAAATCATCCCCAAAATCAGTGTGCCGCTCACGGCCAAACAAATCGCCCTGCTCAGCGCCCAGGCAATCGATGAGATTCTTGGCTTTGGCCCGATCGAGCCGCTCTTGCGTGACGCCGATGTCAACGACATCATGATCAACACTGCCCGGCATGTCTATATCGAGATCAAAGGCAAAATGCTGATGACCGATATTGTCTTTGCCAACGAGCAGCATCTGGTTGGGGTGATTCAGCGCATTGTCAGCCGGGTCGGACGACGGATCGATGAGGCCAACCCGATGGTCGATGCGCGTATGCCCGATGGTTCGCGTTTCAACGCCATCATTCCACCGCTCGCGCTCGATGGGGCGCTAGTCTCGATCCGCAAATTCAAGAAGCATAAAATGCCGCTCGTCGATTATGTCGGCCTGCAATCGATGAGCCCGGCGATGGCCGAGTTTTTAGGTATTGCAGCGGCGATCCGCCTCAACATCATCATCTCGGGCGGTACCGGCTCGGGCAAAACCACGCTACTCAATGCGCTATCGGGGCATATCGATGCCAGTGAACGCGTCATCACCATCGAGGATGCGGCGGAGCTATTACTGCATCAACCGCATGTACTGCGCCTTGAGACACGGCCGGCATCGACCGAAGGGCGCGGCGAAATCAACCAGCGTCAGCTGGTGCGCAATGCGCTGCGGATGCGGCCCGACCGGATTATTCTGGGTGAGATGCGCGGCGATGAGGTTATCGACGTGCTGTCGGCGATGAATACCGGGCATGACGGCTCGATGGCCACGATCCATGCCAACTCGCCGAAGGATTGCTTGCTGCGTATCGAAAATCTGGTGGCGATGTCGTCGGTGCAGGTGACCACCAGTTCGCTGCGCTACCAGATCGCCAGCGCCATTCAGCTGATCGTGCAGATCCAGCGTATGCGCGACGGGGTGCGCCGCATCACCCATATCGAGGAAATTCTGGGCACGAGCGACGGCGCGATCCAAAGCCAAACCTTATTCTCGTATGTTGCGCATCGCATGGGGGCAAACGGTATGCTCGAGGGCGAGTTTATCACGCACCCCGTCACTCCGCTTAGCCTCACACGCGCCCAATATTATGGCCGCGATGAAGATATGCGCCGCTCAATCACCAGCGGGGCGGGAGGGTTGCGATGAGCCCATTACTGCTATCGCTTGCTGCCGGGGTTGCGGCATACATCGTCTTTGTACTCGCCGTCCCCAAAGCTGTGCCGAAAGAATCCGATAGCTATCTGCGCGAAGCGCTCGACCGCTTAGCCGAGGAAAACCGCGCCTCCGATCAGGACCGCACTGAGGTGCTGCGCGATCAGCTCGCCGACTTTCCGCCGCTGATTCGTGCTGTTTTTAGCCTATCCATCATGCAGCCGCTTTATAAACTTGGCCTTGAGGCAGGCTACCAAAATCATTTCCAAAAACTGCTCATCATCATTCTGCTGTCGTTTGGCGGGGCGCTCGTGCTTGGCTTTGCGCTTGGGCTTTCGTCACTCAGCATGCCGCTGGCATTGCTGCTGGGCTATCTCATTCCGCTACGTCATTGCCGCGCGCGCATTCGCCGTCGCAACCGCCTGTTCATCGACCAATTTCCCGATGCCCTCGATACGATTGTGCGCTCGGTACGCTCGGGCTTTCCGCTATCGGTTGCCCTCACCATGCTCGCGGAAAATGCGGAAGAGCCGGTGCGCAGCGAATTTCGTCAGGTGACCGATGAAGTGGCCCTGGGCCGTAGCTTAGCGAATGCCCTGTCGCGCCTGGCGGTGCGCATCAACGAGCCGGATATCCGTTTCTTTGTCGTCGTGCTCACCGTGCAGCAAGAAACCGGCGGCAACCTCGGCGAAATTGTCAGCAACCTGAGCAATATCATCAGGAAACGTAAACAAATCCGTCATAAAATTCACGCCATGACCTCGGAAGGCCGCGCCACCGGCTATGTGCTTGGCGCCCTACCCGTACTGGTGTTTGCCGCACTTTACTTCATCCAGCCGGGCTACCTTGACCCCTTCTTTAACGACCCGCTGGGTCAGCAATTCTTTGGCGGGGCGATTGCCTTACTTGTCACCTGTTTTTTTGTGGTTAAAAGCATGATCAACGTGGATATTTAATGCAGTGGGTTCTGGCCATACTCGCCGCGATTATTGTCTTTTGCGGCTATCTTGCAATCGACATGGCGCTCGCCCAAAAGCGCCTGCGCGAATCCATGCGCGCGCGCATCGCACCCGATGGCAGCGCGATCGACGATTATGGCGATAGCACCGCCCCCCTTGGACTGATGGGCGAACCCTCCCCCACAGCCATCCGCCTGATGGGGCTGCTGCGCAGCCTTGGCATCAACACCGAAAAAGCGAGCCGCACGCTTGAGCGGCGCTTTGCCCAAGCCGGTATAACGTCGCCGGATGCACCGGCATATTACTTATTTTTCGAGCGCGTAGGTGCGTTAGGCTTGCTCATGCTCGCGCTATTTTTTATCACGCAAGCGACCGGTGACGAAGCATTTCTCATGGGATTGCTCGGGGTCGTCACCGCCGGGATCGCCCTTTTTGGGCCCAAGCTTTACCTACAGAACCTGATCGACAAGCGCAAAAAACTGCTGCAGCGCGCTTTTCCCGATACGCTTGATCTGCTGCTGATCTGCGTTGAATCCGGCCTCGCGCTTGATGCTGCGCTCATGCGCGTATGCAACGAGCTGGGCCGCGCCTACCCCGAGATGACGGCCGAACTTAACCGCACCCGGCTTGAGCTATCGCTGATCAACGATCGCGTGCGCGCACTAAGCAATCTCGGCGAGCGCACCGGCATGAGCGCCTTTCGCTCGCTGATCGCGGCCCTCATTCAATCCGAGCGCTTTGGCACTTCGCTGAGCGATACATTACGCGTGCTGTCCGAAGAGTTTCGCATCCAGCGCCTTTCCGAAGCTGAGGCCAAAGCCGCGCGCCTACCGGTGATGATGACCGTACCGCTGATCTTCCTCCTGATGCCGGCGTTTTTTCTGATCGTCCTGGGCCCGGCGATTGTCAAAGTCATGCATGATGGCAGCGAAGTGACCGGCAAAAAGTAACCGTTGATGGAAGGTGCCGTCAGCCCATCCCCCTTACCCTCACAATTACCACCTGCTGATAAGCGTCGCATCCGCCCACCCTCACGCGTTGGTGGGAGTGCTGGAAGGAGAGGCCATAAACATCAGCCACGCTGATGGTGAGTCGCCACTAGCGCTTTGATCGTGAGTGCCATATATACACGGGCATGAACGCCCGCTCGCCCGCATCACCCCGCCTTGAAATCGCCTCCGATTTTGCCCCCAGCGGCGACCAGCCGACCGCGATTGCGCAGTTGGTTGCTGGCCTCGAGGCAGGGCAAAAAAACCAGGTACTGCTGGGGGTCACGGGCTCCGGCAAAACCTTCACCATGGCAAAAGTCATTGAGCACACCCAGCGCCCGGCGATTATTTTTGCGCATAACAAAACCCTCGCCGCACAACTTTACTCCGAGATGAAGCATTTCTTCCCCAACAATGCGGTCGAGTATTTTGTTTCCTATTATGATTATTTTCAGCCCGAGGCCTATATTGCCAAAACTGACACGTTCATCGAGAAAGATTCGAGCATCAACGAGCAGATCGACCGCATGCGCCATAGCGCCACCCGCGCCCTGCTCGAGCGGCGCGATGTGATTGTGGTGGCAAGCGTGAGTTGCATTTACGGCATTGGCTCAGTCGAAACCTATACCGGAATGACCCGTCATGTGGTGGCGCGCACCGAATTTTCGCAGCAGAAATTCTTAAAAGACCTCACCGAAATGCATTACAAACGCAACGACCTCGCCTTTGTGCGCGGCAATTTTCGCGTGCGCGGCGACAATATCGACCTTTACCCCGCCCATATGGAAGACTTGGCCTGGCGCTTCAGCTTCTTTGGTGATGAGCTTGAGAGCATTCACGAGTTTGACCCGCTGACGGGCGAGCGCGGCGCGGCCTTGGCCGAAGTGACGATTTACGCCAACAGCCACTATGTCACGCCCAAACCGACGATTGAAAAAGCGATCAAACAAATCAAAACCGACCTCGCCAGCCGCGTGAAATGGTTTGAAAAAGAGGGCAAGCTGCTTGAGGCGCAGCGCATTGGCCAGCGCACGAGTTTCGACTTAGAGATGCTGGTCGAGACCGGCATGTGCCGCGGCATTGAAAATTATTCGCGCTACCTGACGGGTAGCGCGCCCGGCGAACCACCACCGACCTTGTTCCAATATATCCCGCGCGATGCGATTTTGTTTGTCGATGAATCGCATGTCACGCTCTCGCAAATTCGCGGCATGTATCACGGCGATCGCAGCCGCAAAGTCGTGCTCTCCGAGCATGGGTTTCGCTTGCCCGCCTGCATGGATAACCGCCCACTGAAATTCGAGGAATGGGATGCGCTGCGCCCGCAAACGATTTGCGTTTCCGCCACCCCAAACGAGCTGGAATTGGCCTGGGCCGGAGGTGTCGTCGCCGAGCAGCTGATTCGCCCGACCGGGCTGGTTGACCCCGAATGCATCGTGCGCCCGGTAGGCAATCAGGTGGATGATTTGCTCAAAGAAGCCAAAGCAGTAACGGCGAAAGGCAGCCGCGTGCTAGTCACCACCCTCACTAAACGTATGGCCGAGGAACTCGCCGAATATATGGATGAGGCGGGCATCAAGGTGCGGTATCTGCATTCGGATATTGATACGCTCGAGCGGATCGAAATCATCCGCGATTTGCGCATCGGCACCTATGATGTGCTGATCGGGGTGAACTTGCTGCGTGAAGGGTTGGACATTCCCGAATGCGGATTGATGGCAATTTTGGACGCCGACAAGGAAGGGTTTTTGCGCAGTAAAACCTCCCTCATCCAAACCATTGGGCGGGCGGCCCGCAATGTGGATAGCCGTGTGATTTTGTATGCCGATAAAATGACGGATAGCTTGAAAGGCGCGCTTGAGGAAACCGAGCGCCGCCGCACGATTCAACTTGCGCATAATAAAAAACACAATATCACGCCCACCTCCACCACCGCACGACTATCGGACGTGAAGAACGAAGCGGCGATCGAACAGGCCGCCGCCGAATTGCGTGAGGCCAATACCGGCATCGGCTTTAGCGAAGGCTCGCTCGATGCGCATATTGCCGCCCTCAAAAAGCAAATGCTCAAAGCCGCTGCTGACCTTGAATTCGAGGAAGCGGCGCGCCTACGCGACCAATTGCACAAAGCCGAAAAACTGTTGATGGAACTGCCGATCGGCGATGGGGTGTATGGCAAAATCGAACCGCAGATTAAAAAACCCAAAGCGAAAAAGAAATAACGCACCTTAAGTCAGCGATTCCCCTATTTTTATTTGCGACTACCACCGCTTGTGGTATGTTGCGCTGCATTCATACCACTAACGGCATGAGGCTTAACGAAATCTTCAACCTTCGCTTGTACAGTTCAAAGAATACGACTCGATCAACCGCACCGATATCCGTACGCATGATTTCTACGGATGTAGTCAAAGGGATACGATGAAGACGATGTTTGAAAATAACAGCCTCTATAGCCTCAAAGAAATCTCGAATGCGAGCATGGCGCCGACGCGGATGATGGCCAACGCCGCCAAAATGATGTTCAGCAACCCCATGAATCCACTCAGCTATACCGGGGTGGGGCGCCAGATCGCGGCGGCAGGCGAACTGGTCGAGCGCATTACGCAATCCTATCCCAAGCCGGAATTTAACCTGAAACATACGACCATTGGCGGCAAAACCGTCGATGTCTGGGAGGAAGTGGCGCTTGAAAAACCCTTCTGCCGCTTGCTGCATTTCAAGCGTGGCGCCAAACGCATCGCGGGGGAAAAGCTCCTGCTCGTTGCGCCGATGTCGGGCCATTATGCCACCTTGCTGCGCGGCACGGTCGAAGCGCTGATGCCACACCACGATGTCTATATCACTGATTGGCAGAACGCCCGCGATATTCCGCTCTATAAAGGCACGTTCGACCTCAATACCTACATCGATTATATCATCGAGTTTCTTGAACATATTGGTGAGGGTGCACACACCATGGCCGTGTGTCAGCCCTCGGTGCCACTGCTGGCTGCGGTCGCACTCATGAACGAGCGCAAGCATAAATGCACGCCCAAAACCATGACGCTGATGGGTGGGCCAGTCGATACGCGTAAAGCGCCCACGAAGGTGAATCAGTTCAGCAAAGAACATTCGATGGAATGGTTCGAGTCGAACGTCATCACCCGCGTGCCGCTTAACTATCCGGGCTTCGCACGCCGGGTTTATCCTGGGTTTTTACAGCTTGCCGGCTTCATGAGCATGAATTTCGAGCGCCATGCGGATGCGCATAAAAAACTATTCAACGACATCACGATTGGTGACGGCGAAGCCGCCCAGGCACACCGCGATTTCTACGACGAATACCTCGCGGTCGCCGATTTACCCGCCGAATTCTACCTGCAAACCATCGAGGAAGTGTTCCATAAACATTCGCTACCCGATGGTCGGTTCTATCATTACGAACAGCGCGTACGCCCGGATGCAATCAACAAAACCGCGATCCTCGCCATCGAAGGCGAGCTCGATGATATTTCCGGCGTCGGCCAAACCAAAGCGGCGCTTGAAATTGCAACAAGCTTGGCCGAAAGCAAGAAGAAATACCACCTCGCTCCCGCCGTCGGCCATTATGGTATTTTCAATGGCCGCAAATGGCGCGAGCAGGTGCGCCCAGTCATCACCGCCTGGATCGAGAAACATGCGTAATCACCGCTGATGGTAGTCGCTATGCGCTTCACTAACCGGTTCTGTCCAACCGATTCACGGCACGGCTTCACCCTGGTTGAACTTGCGATTGTGTTGGTGATTTTGGGCTTGTTGGCCGGCGGTGTGCTCTCCGGCCAAGCGCTCATTAAAGCTGCAGAATTGCGGGCTGTAGGCAGCGAGGTCGATCGTTATAGCGCGGCCATGTTCTCCTTCCGCGATAAATATTTTGGCCTGCCGGGTGACCTGCAAAACGCCACCCAGTTTTGGGGTGCGGCGGATGCGGGCGATGGCGTGGGCAGCGATTGCGGCGATATTGAAAGTACGGGCATCACCACCTGCAACGGCGACGGCAACGGCCAAATCACTGCCGGGGTTGTGAACGGTGTCGCCGAGAAATTTCGCTTATGGCAGCATCTCGCCAATGCTGGGTTGATCGAGGGTAATTTTGCCGGTGCCCCCACCGCCGGCCAAGCGTTGATTGGGCGGCAATGGCCAGCCTCGCGCTATCGCCCGGCGGGGTATGAGTTGCATTTCCAAACCAATCTCTATGGTAATGCGGCGGGCCATTTCATCAAGATTGCCGCCCGTGCTGCAACCGATACCACGGGCCTCAATGGCGGGTTTTTAAAACCCGAAGAAGCGTTCAATCTCGATACGAAAATCGACGATGGCCGCTCGGATTCAGGCAAGCTCGTCGCGCTCGATTCAAGCGATGTTACCGGTTGCGTCACGAATGGCGTCACCTTTACGCCCGGCACCACCGGCAGCTACATCCTCACCAACACCACAAAAAGCTGCCGCTTTTACTTCTTCCCGGGCTATTGAAATAAGCCGCACGTGAAGACGCCACAGCTCACATTATTTCTCGGTGCCCATCTTTTTACTGCGCACCACGAGATGATCCATCAGCGCGAGCATGACCCCCGACAACACAAATACGACATGGATGACGACCATCCAATAGACTTCGCTGTCGGTATATTTTTTGATGTCCATGAAAGTTTTGAGCAGGTGAATCCCCGAAATCGCAACAATGCTGGCGATGAGTTTGATTTTAAGGCCGGTGAAATCGACCTTGCCTTTCCAACCCGGCGAGTCTTCGTGGTCGCCGACATCCATCTTGCTGACAAAATTTTCGTAGCTTGAGAATATCACGATGATGAGCAAATTGGCGGCAAGCGAAATATCAATCAGCGCGAGGCTGGCCAAAATCGCATCGTTTGCACCCATGGTCATGATGTTGGCAAAGAAGTGCAGAAGCTCCTGCGCGAAGGTGACAAGCAACATGGCGAGTGCGCCCACTAACCCGATATAAAAGGGCGCCAGTAACCAGCGGCTGGCAAATAATCCGCGTTCGATAAAGCGTTCCATGAAGCCTCCTTTATGCCCGACTCATCTAACCTTGGTTTGTGGCGCTGTCTAGCGTATACTGCGCACATGGAACATACACTTATTTACACAATTATTGCTGGAATTGTTGTTGCCTTCCTCTTTGGCATGGTTGCAAAAACCCTCAAGCTGCCAGCCATTTTTGGGTATCTTTTGGCGGGCGTGGCTATTGGCCCGCATACGCCTGGCTTTGTGGCAGATGTAACCCTTGCCAAGCAGTTAGCTGAAATTGGTATTATTCTGCTCATGTTTGGCGTTGGCTTGCATTTTTCGTTTCGCGATTTGCTTGAGAGTCGAAAAATCGCACTGCCTGGGGCGTTGGCACAAATGCTTGCAGCAACGGCGATTGGTGCGTTGTTGGCAAGGCAGCTTGGCTATGATGTTGTTGCCGCCATTATCTTTGGCTTCTCGCTCTCGGTTGCTAGCACTATTGTGTTGATTCGCTCACTCGAGCAGCGCCAGTTGCTCGAAAGTGCAGGTGGAAAAATTGCTGTAAGTTGGCTTATCGTTGAGGATATAGCGATGGTGCTTGCGCTGGTAATGTTGCCCGTATTAGCAGAAATGGTAGCAAGCAAGACGGCTGTTTCCACGAGCATTATTGTTGAGTTGTTGCTTACAGTGATACTCAAAATTGGTGCTTTTTTTGCGTTTATGTTGATCGTTGGACGGCGTGTGTTGCCATGGCTGTTGATGCGCATTGCGGCAATTCAATCAGACGAGTTAAACACGTTGGGCACGCTTGCGATTGCACTTGGCTTTGCGCTTATGGCCTATGTCGTTTTTGACGCATCGCTCGCGCTTGGTGCATTCCTTGCGGGAGTGATGCTGAATGAAACCGAAATCGGTCGCCGTGCTGCCGACAGCTCGGTGCAAATGCGCGATGCGTTTTCGGTACTGTTTTTTGTTTCGGTGGGCATGCTGTTTGACCCAAGAACGCTGTTGGATCAGCCCATGGCGGTGCTGATGACGTTCCTTATCATCGTGGTCGCCAAATCAATGGTAGCGATGGCGATTACGGGGTGGTTCAAGCAGTCACGCGCAGTCGCCTATCCGATCGCGATTGGCCTTGCCCAAATTGGTGAGTTCTCGTTTATTTTAGGCGGGCTTGCCTTCACTAAGGGACTAATTACGCAAGACCTCTACAGCCTCATCCTTGCGGGCGCAATGCTATCGATTGTGGTCAATCCATTCCTGTTTCGGATGTATGACCGTCGTATCGCTCGGGGTTGCAGGCTATAAGCTCTCGTTAACCCAGCGTCCCCATCAACTCATCCCACTCGCGTTTGGTGAGTCCCGAAGTTTCCTGCGTCACTTTTTCACCGGCGATCATGCGCTTAACGACCGCTAAGCCGGTGCGCGAGAGGCGCGAGCCGTGCAGGCGGTGTTCTTGGAAGGCATCAAAGGCGAACGGCACCCATTTTTCGACGACTTTAATCATCGCGTCGGCATACACACGGATTTCGTATTGCGCGTGGGGGTCCGCCCGCAGCATGAGGAAATGCATGAGGTTATGCAAATCAATTTTCCAATACCACTGGGTGTAGTAATTGAGCGTCAGGTTCATGCGCGCCAGCTCACGGGCAATCCCCTGGCGGTCGTTCTCATGCGCGAGCGTCTCCTCGCTTTGGCCCATGAGCTCCATATAATGATCATAAACCTGCTCGGAGTCGCCTTTTAGGATTTCGAGCACGCGCGCGGATTCGGCCGCGCTGAGCGTTTCACCGCCACGGCCTTGGTGGTTCTTTTTCGATTGTGGGGCAAGCTGGCTTGCATCCGGAATATAAAATTCCTTATCCATGATGGAATAGCGCGCCGAATATTCGTTCACGTTCGCGGTGCGGTGACGAATCCATTGCCGCGCGACGAAGATGGGTAGCTTGACATGGAATTTGATTTCGCACATTTCAAACGGCGTGGAATGCCAATGGCGCATCAAATAATTGATAAGGCCTTTATCCTGGCTTACTTGCTTGGTGCCGCGGCCATAGGAAACGCGGGCAGCTTGTACAATCGCCGCGTCATCACCCATATAATCGATCACGCGGATGAAGCCGTGATCGAGCACAGCAATCGTGTCGTAGAGGATGGCTTCAAGCGCTGGCGAGGTCGCGCGTTTGGTCGTGAAGGTTTCGTCCATCGCGGTGGTGATGGTCTCGGTTTTTGCTGCGCTCGCGCTCGTCATGCCAATACCTCATTTTATGAGGCTACCATGCTACTTTAGTCAACGTGAGACACAAGCGTCGCGCGCGGGTTGCTCACAGTGAAGGGAGTATGCGTACGTCTTGGATGTGCGCTAGGGGATTGCCGCTTCATTCACGCTCAGGGCACCCATGCGCTGCCAACTGGGTTAAAAAAACGCAGGCGCTGCACCAGCATTGACAGCGCGCGAACCCCCGGCAGAAGCATCACCGGCGGATGATGGCGCAAACCCACCGGGATGAACGTCTTTGACATTGTTGAACGCAAGCTTAGGCGGTGTGGATGCCGTTGCTGCTGGCGCCGCACCAAAGCTAAATGCTCCAGCCGGTGTCGCCCGCGTCGCCGCGGCCCAGGCGGCCTGAGTTTGCTGGTTTTGTGCAATCGCTACCGCCGCAAGCTTCGCATCCGGTGTGCCAAGCGCCCCCGCAACAGCAGGTGCAGTCGGCACCGTGCCCACCCCGGCCACCTTCGCTGGTTGAGGGATAGTGGCGGCTTTGGCTTCGGGGACAGCGAAAGTATTATATAAAGAACGACCGGCTACCGCAAAGCCGCCAACGGTTGCACCGGTAGCCCCCGCAACTAATAAAGCTGGCACTGAAATTGGTGCACTTGCAATTAACGCAGTTACAGCAATAATGCCCGCACCGATAGTAGCGCCACCGCCCACAATACCCAAATCGATAACTGCACTTTTTGCACCCGCCTTATCACCATTATATAATGCCAAACCCAATTCAGCAGTTGAGCTTATAGGCGTGAGCGCAGGGATCGCTCCTTTAGTGCCAAGCTTAAACATAGACAGTGCCATTGTGGCAGTTTCGGTACCGTGCGCCACAAAGCTAGCGTTGTCACCAGTACCGATTGCATTGATGGTTTTAACTCCCGCTACCGTAGGCTCAAAAATCTTAATCCCATGGCTGGCAGCCCAAGAAGCGTTTCGGGCTACTGCATTCACACCCGATACTGATGGCGCAAGCGTGGTACCATTAACAACGCCTCCTGCTCCTTCTACCACACCATAAGCTGCATTTTTAATGCCTGAAAATACGGATGTTCCTTTGGATTTAATACCACTTGCGATATTATCTACTAAGCTGTCCAAGCGAGTAACTATTTCGTAGCCCCCAATACCTAAGCCGCGGCCCAAGTGACGCCACGAGTTCCATAGGGGCGATTTGAGTATACCGCCTTTCATCGGGTCGAGCGCGTGCTGCACAGTGCTGGTAGCATTTAATTTCGCAGCATCCGCAACCGTTCTAGCCGCTTTTGCCTCTGCATCAAGCGCATCACGGGAAACCTTAAGTGCGTCAATTTGCGCTTGCGTTTTTTGCCAAACTTTCCAGCCATCGACTCGTGGACCAGCCGCAGTAGCCTTATCAAACTTAGCATTTGCTTTTATGAAGTCATCTTTTGCCTTAACTGCCGTTCTTTCAATTTTATTAAATGCCGTCCCGTTGACACCTTCACCAACGCCGCGTACCGTTTGGCCTGTAGCCAATACAAATCCAGTACCGCCAACCGCCAGCCCAGCCGTGCTTGTTTCGGCAAGAACCTCTTTCGAAGCCTCAAACGCCCCTGCAAATGCGTTTTTAGCACGCTCAAGAAAATCTTTTTTATTTTTATTTGCTTCTGCCTCTGCGGCGGCTGGGTCAGCAGGAGCATTCGGGTTGTTCGGATCTTGCGGTGCCGCATTATCGATACCCGCAGGATTAATTGTTGTTTCATTGCCAGCACTATCGCGCCCAGTGCCGCCCAGTGTTAACAGTGCCGCTGTTTCCTTAGCACCCCTACCACCAATCTTTTTCAGCTCGCCCATTTCATCTTGAACATGCTGATTATCGCTGCCGCGTGAATGTTTCTCAATATGCTGGCTCAGCGTTTCATGCTTTGCCCAGCCTTGCTTTTTAATCCACTCACCAATACCTGGTATATGTTCAGCGAATCCCATCAGGCAATCAAACAGCCATGCCAAACCCGCCCCAGCATATGCCCCGAAATGCTTACTGAATAACCCGCTGAAAAAATCACCCGCACCTGGGTTTAATGGTCGCCCGCTGGCCACAACCTCACGCGCACTTGCATACGAAGTACCAATCGCAATCGCATCTTTTTTCTTGAGCTGGCCACCACCAATCTGCTCACCCACATCTGCCATGCCACTAGCAATATCAGCGAGCAATGTTGGTAAAAAAGTAAAACCGCTGCCAATATTACTTAACCCAGAAATGATACCCGCACCCGGCATTTCAAAACCAGCTAATTTTTTAGCCTCATCTACAAGCTCCCCAACTTTAGTACCTGCAGCATCAATCTCGGGACGCTTACCATTCATAATATCAGCAAAGAATCCGCGTTGCTCGGTATCAAGACTTAAGATCTTATTATAGCTCATTACTACAGCCGCCGTTTTCTCGGCGATTTCTTGGTATTTTGGCGATAATGGCTTGGCATTAGCGGCAGCCTCAATCAGCTCGCCATCTTTATTTACCGTGTAAAGTTTACCATCGGTATCACGATAGGCATAAGCCATGACATCATGCGTACGCTCATCTAGCAATTCTTCCGCAGTTTTTGTCATAATTTATAT
>CAZZCK010000003.1:59277-68878 GCA_964652475.1 uncultured Azospirillum sp. | reverse complement strand
CAACTCGTGTTGCTCAAATCTTGGTGTATATCAACTTAATCTACGCCAGCCCCTTTTTTATTCTCGCCGTACTGGCCGCTTTTCTTGGCTTTGGTGGGTTGGCAACCAGTTTTGCGGAAATCGCTAAGTTTCTCGCCCTCGTGTTCGTCATTCTATTCGTCGCAAGCCTTATCTACAGCATACTAACAGGCCGCAAAGCGAATACACCGCTATAAGTTAAATCGACCATTGAACAAGAAAGGGGAGCCAGGTGGCTCCCCTTTTTTTAGCCCGCTTTTGGCAGCGGTTTGCCCGGGTGCTTATGTTCGTCGTTTGCCACTTCCTCGGCATGGTTGGCGGATGCTGCCGCCTCGACACCCGCTATTGCACCAATGGAACCACCAATCGCCATGCCTGCAATTATACCCGCAGGGCCGCCAACCGCACCAATGGCTGCACCCACCGCCACACCCACACTAGCAATGGAGGTAGTGGCGCTAATGGCCCCATCCATCGGCGATTCGATGTCGCTTCTAGGTTTGGTGTTATCATTCGCGATGGCAGCATTTTTAGATTTTTCCATGATTCTCTTTCGTGGTGGGTGGTTATTGAATCCTCATTTATTTCTTCATGGAACGCATCTTTTTATAGGCCGCACGCAGCACTGTTTTAATGCGCTGGCTGGCTTTGAGGCATGCGTTTGCTTTGGCTTTCTGTGCGGGTTTAAGCGGTAAGCCGCCTTCGTATTCCATGCGTTGCATTTCACGGCCCTCAAGCGATAGCCGGTTCTTCATATCCTCAAGCAATTCGAGGCCCGTAGTGGCGTCATTCCCATGATCGGCAAGCGACGAGCGTTCACGCATGTCACCCAAAAGTTGAGGGCTTACCTCAGCAAGGGGTATTTCTTCTCGAACAGGTTGCACGTGCGTGGTTGATTTTTTGATGGCAAACTCCTTGGATGAAATATGCGAGAATCAGTGAAAGACTAAGCGATCATTGCATCAATGAATGCGTAACTGGAGCGGAGTCCCCCCTCCCCTCACCCCTTCAAATGCTTCGCTAATACCGCTTGTAATTGATGTGGGTTAAACGGCTTGGTGATGTAATCATCCATCCCTGCGTGTAAGCAGCGTTCACGGTCACCTTTCAAGGCATGCGCTGTCATCGCAATAATCGGTATGCGCGCGGCAGTGTTCGCTTGTTCGCTGGCGCGGATACGGCTGGTAGTTTCCAGCCCGTCCATAAATGGCATTTGAACATCCATCAGAATGATCGAGTAGGTGTCGGACGAGAAGCGGTCGAGCGCTTCTTGTCCGTTATGCGCAATGTCGTAGCGGTAGCCAAAATTTTCGAGCAGATTGGTGGCCACGAGGATATTCGGCTCGTAATCTTCGACCAGCAAAATGGGCAAGCTGCGTGTATTCGCGCCTTTATCAAGATAGATGATGTTTTCTTCATGCGGCGAGCTACTGCTCTCACTCGCCTGCACCGGTAAGGTGAGGTGTAGCACGAAGGTGGAGCCAATGCCGACCGTGCTGGTGACAGTAATCGAGCCCCCCATTTGTTCGGCAAGACATTTTGAAATAGCAAGGCCAAGGCCCGTGCCACCATAACGGCGGGTGATGGAGGAATCGGCCTGACAAAATTTTTCAAACACTTGATCCAGTTTATCTGCCGCAATGCCAATGCCGGTATCTGTCACCGAAATGGTGATGGCTTTTTTGCCATTGCCTTTGCCACCATTGGCAAGGAATACCGAGACACTTCCCTTATCCGTAAACTTCACGGCGTTGCCGACAAGGTTGAGCAGAATCTGACGAATGCGCCCTGCATCGCCAATGAAGGTTTTGTAAAGCCCCGCCTCGTAATGCACGTTGAGGAGGATACCTTTCTCCTGCGCGACGACGGACATCACGCTAATCACGCGTTCAAGCAGTGCGGTCATGTTAAATGGCCCTGCTTCAAGCTCCACCGCTTCCGCCTCGATTTTATCGATGTCGAGCAAATCATTGATGAGCAACATCAATCCATCGGCACTGGTTTGTAACACCTGCAAGCATTTTTTTTGTTTTTCATCGAGCGTGGTGGTGAGTAAAATATGGGTCAGGCCAATAATGGCATTCATGGGTGTGCGTATTTCATGGCTCATATTCGCCAGAAAGTCGGATTTTGCTTTGTTCGACTTTTCGGCAATTCGTGTCGCCAGTTCTGCCTCTGACTTCGATTTTTCGGCGAGTGCAATCGCCGCTTCAATCGATAAGCGCTCGCTATACGCCACCTCCTTTTGCTCGTGCGCCAAGGTTTCTAATTCCAAGGCACGCTTCAAATTATAATCGGCGAGCTCTTCTGCCGTGGTTAAATTAGTGCGTGCCAGATCATCGGCGATCAGCACGTTAACGATCGCTAAATCCTTGGCAATGGTGAGGTTGGTTTGCTCCAGATCATGCGCTACCTGGCTTAAGCCTAGCGCGGATTCCTTAGCGGATTTTTGGGCATCCCACTGAATATAGATAAAGATAAGAATCAGGATCATTGAGCCTATGGCGAAGATCATTTCTTCGCTTCGGTACTCGCCACCCACGTTATAGGTGAGCAGTGCTCGCGCCATGCTGACGAGCAAAATAATATACAAACAATAATCGAGCAGAAATTTTTTGAAGCCCGCGAATGTGGCGATCGGCTGCATATTATTTCTCCATGAAGCCATCCATAAACGCATTGAAAATATCGTTAATACGCGCGGTGATCGGCGATTGTGGTGCAAGCATGCGCGGCAGCTGGCGCACAAAATGCATCGCCAGAAGCCCAAACATACCGATGATAAAAAGCGTGATGGTGCTGATCATGAGCATCGCCATGGACGGCGTAAACCCACCGTGCAAAAAAGCCGTGTAGGCAGTAAGCAACAGTCCTATCAGCAATGCGCCAAGTAAGATAGCAATGATAACAACAATGCCAATAACGGCAACTACACGCGTCAGCATCCGCTGGAAAAGCCACCTGCTATACGCCTTATGACCGAGCGTGGCGATAACAAGCAACTTTTCCATGGATGACATGCCTAGCGACGGATCAACAAGCCGAGTAACGCACCCACACCAAGCGCAATCGCGCTTGAACGAATCGGGTTGGTACGAATTTCAGCTTTTACGCGATCACCCGCATGGTGCAGCTCGTTATTCGCGGAATTGTACATACCACGAGCAACTTCACCAGCCTGATGGGCGACATCATGCAAGCTATCGGCAATTTTATGATCACCGGTTTTTAATACGCTGACATTTTCAGCCTTCTGGTTTTTCTCAAACATCGTTTTCTCCTTGGGTTAAATCGTTAGGGTGAAGCACTAGTAGCGCGGCGCTTCTTCGCGGGTTTGTGTGGTGGTACTTTTGTTCATCAACCCTTTAGGGTCTTTGGTGGTTTTGGTTTTTATCACACTGTGTTTGTTGCCCTGCGCATCGGTGCCTACTTCGCTCGATGATTGGCGGGTGGTTTCGGTGCCGTTCGCATCCGTCGTGCTTGACGTATTCTCGTATTTGCTTTCGGGCGTATCCATCGCGTTTTTCATGTCCATGCAGGCATTCAAACTAAGCGTGAGGGCACCCAATGTAACGATCGTGACCATGTTCTTTTTCATAAAAACTTCCTTTAGGTAATGTGCGTGAATGATGATTTAGATGCGCCCCATGAGCAGCAATATGAGCAAAACAATCACCACCAGGCCAACCCCGCCGCTTGGGTAGTAACCCCACTCGCGGCTATGCGGCCATGTGGGAAATGCCCCCACAAGAACGAGGATTAAAACGACGAGTAGAATGGTTGAAACGCTCATGATATGCTCCGTTGTTGGCGTGCACATGGTTTGAAGGAACGCACACAAGGATGCGATACGGCATCGCACGCCTTTCATAAGGGCAGCATAAGGACGGGTTTTTTAGGCGGGTTCGATTATATCGAGCCTGGCATCGAACAGCATATTCAAGCGGTGCGCCTCTTTAAGGGCAGAGGCGATCAGTGCATCGCGCTTTTCACTGGGCAGCTGATCTTTCAAATACGCAATGGTTTCAAGCGAGCCAATGATGCAAGCCAGCGGCGTTTTCAAATCATGCGCCACGGCCGAAAAAACCAGCCGCTGCATCGCCGCATGTTCAGTTTTAAACGCACTGTTTTCGCTTGCCATGGGCACACTGTCTGCTTCCATGCCGCCAATAGATACAAAAAAACACCATCCACTAGGGATGGTGTTTTTTGTGCCGTGCAATACTACAGCTATTGCTGGTTGGTTGCTTTTTTTACATCATCGCCCATATCCGTTGCCGCATCCTTCAGCTTATCGGCGGGGGTACGTTCTTCCAGCTGTCGCGCCGCTTTATCGACACCGTTAGGCAATTCCTTGATTGCATCGCCGATTTTTTGCCCATCTGTGCGATGGTCAGGCGCGTAAAGTACGCTGTATCCGATAAGCATGATTGCTGCGATTGCGGCAACGATAAGTACGTTTCTTCCAAAGGATTTCGTCGTCATACGGTTCTCTTTTTGTGAATGATGGTGAATGGTCTAATCTTCGCTGTTGAGCAGGTCGTGATAGAAGTTGGCAGTTTCAACCTCGCGCAGGGTTTCCTCGAGCTCGGTGTTGATCTCGAAACGGTCAAATTCCGTGTCAATCAATGGAAAATGGTGGCCATAGCTTGGTGCAATATGGGTATGGGGTAGCGACATGGCGGGCTCCTTCTAAGGATTCAATGAACGACTAACGTTGCACCATGCTTATAAAATTGCTGCGGGCGAAATGGGTGCCGATATAAAAAAATGGTAAAGCCATAGGGCGGCTAGAAAAACACATTATAGAGGACAATAAAAAAAACAGGAACGCCGAAAAAATACATCACCACACTACGCATAAAATTCTCCATGAGAAAAATGGATTAAAACCGATACGACGCCGTGAGAACACCAAATTGTGAGCCTTGGCTTTGCGTTTTATATTCTTTGCTCGTGAACACCTGCGTGTAGGAAATGCGCGTTTGTGCATAAGTGAATGCGGCGCCCACTTGCAGGCTGCTAACAAGGTGTTTCTTATCCACGCTTGGGCTATCTTCAAACGTGTTGCCATCGAGAAAAATATTGCGGGCTACGGCTCTCTCGCCGATGGTTGCAAATAAATATCCCCCCGCATTTTCAGCGGGAATAAAAAAGTCGGATCCGGGCAAACTTGGGCGAATGCGCGGTGGGCCGTAATCCGCTGGCAAATCGTAACCTAAACGCAATGTTGCACCCACCGACGCATCGGTGTTGATGTTGCCAAGGTTCACACCCACATGCGGGGTTACGTCCATCCCAAAACCCAATGGGGATGCCTCAAAAATACCGCGCCATTTGCGTTCGTAAGTGAGGATGATGCCTGGTTCGTTTTCAAGCTGATTATCCCAACCTCTGGGCTTCTCACTATCCGTTAGGCGGTGGACGAATTTCTGCGTTTGCTCTGCCCCTGAAAGCGGGCCAACGACACCCACGGTGAGCAACACATTATCGAGTGTTTTTCCCGTATCCGAGACCAACCCTACCGAGCCATAAAGCCAACCCGCATAAGGTTGCTGGCCGGCAACAAGGGCGGTGCTTTTAAGGTCCTCAGGCGCAAACATACTTTGGCCGATGGCAACGCTGATACGTTTGTGGCCCTCGGGCGCCAGGGGCAAATTATTCGCCACCGCACGCGTCCATCCGGGCATATTTTCTTCCGACGACAACCACGATGCACGCACCCCATTGGTATAATCGCGGTCTGTTCCCGCGAATTTGTCATTCTCCCAGACGAGGCTAAAAATACCTTTATCGTCGGCTTCGATGCGCTCTTCTTCGGCCCATACGGGCAATGCTATAGTAAACACTTGCGCAACTATGAGTAACTGTATGAATGGTGATGCGCGCATAGCGATACTTTCCGTTGAACCGGCGTAAATAAAAAGTCGCTCGGTGGAGATAATCCACCGAGCGATAATAAGCAGGGTAGGTAAAAATCGTAAACTAAGCGGCTTTTGGCTTGCTGCTGGTGCTATCGCAACGGCACGCATCTTCCATGGCTTTTAGTTTGGTCTCGGCATCTTCTTTGGCAATGCCATAATGCTCTTTAACCTTGCCGAGAAACTGATCGCGTTTGCCTTCAAGAAGCATCAAATCGTTATCGGTCAGCTTGCCCCAGGTTTTTTTGATTTCGCCTTTGAGTTGCTCTGTTTTGCCTTGCACTTGTTCCTTATTCATAAAACTCTCCTTTGGTGATTGCGGCCAACTGGTCGCGTGGAATGGGTGTGTCATATGCGGAATAAGGATACGACACTCGCTGAGCAATAGTGCGTAAGGAAATGGTAAGGGAATGCCGAAAGCTTTATGGCGAGTCACCCCCTGCCCCAGCCAACATTTCTTAGTCATCGTCTACCACGCACTCGTGCTATTGCCCCCATGAGCGCAGGTTCAAAAAATATCGACGCGCGCGGACGTACGATGGTCGCTTTGTTGCAGTAAATCGCCAAGGACCGCTGTCAGGTCGGTCAACTGGGTTTTGGCGCGTGCTATGTGTACCGGGCATTCCAACGCATCCGCTGGCATGGCAAGCAGGGCGCGGTAACGGGCAAGTGCCGCCACGGTATGCTGCAAAATTTGCGCATGACGGTCCTGATGCTGCACACTGGCATAGACACGCTCAACCGTTGCGGCATGAGCCGTGGGGCTTGCTGACGCCAGGACAACCACATCCGCCGCGATGTGCTGCCAGATGCATTCGAGTTGTTGGCCCGCTTGGTCTAGCACCCGCTCGATGAGCGTACATAGGTCCATGCCAATCTGCGCGCATGCGTTCGTGGATGGTGTAGAGCCTGTCATTCGAAAAGCTCTGCATCGCCCGTATCAGGTTTAGCCACCAGATCTTTAGCGTATTTCTCTTCGGCATGGGCAATCACGAAATCCTCTTTGCGCTGCAAGCGGCGCAGCATCACACGGCCCGTATCCGGGAAATAATGCAAACGCCGCGGCAAGTTTCCCTCAAGGTCGTGGGCGGCAATCTGGAATCCTTCGGCTTTGAGAAAGTCACGGGCGAATGCCGCGTTCTTGCTGCCGATACGCGCCGAGTTCTTGGTGACGTTGCCCCCGCCAAATACCTTGACTTCGATACGATCTTTGTTGCCACCCAGCTGCAAAATACCGTTGATCAGCCGCTCCATCGCATGCACACCATAGCGTGCCGATTCACAGGCAACGTCGCTGCCACCATCGCCGGGCAGCAGAAAATGATTCATGCCGCCAATGCCCGTTAAGGGGTCGCGCATGCAACATGAGACGCATGAGCCAAGGATGGTTGCGAGCATTTCATCATTGCTTTTGCAGACATGCCAGCCACCGGAAAAGATTTTGATCACCTGCCGACCCGATTCGGGATCGACGTGCACGCCGCCATCCTTGAGCATCCACGCCGTGCTCGATGCATCGCCCCGACGGTTGGAAAGTACTGGTGTCATGCTTCCCTCTGGTAGGCGGTGCGACCAACGGCGACAATGCCCTTCATGGTGGTGGGCACCGATTCCGAATGGCCGATCAATAATAACCCGCCGGGGCGCAACAATTGTATATACCGTTCGATCAATGCCGCTTTGGTGGCGGCGTCGAAATAGATCATCACATTACGGCAAAAAATGGCATCGAATGGTCCCTTCATCGGCCATTCATCCAGCAGGTTGAGTTCGTTGAAGGCGATTAACCTGCGCGGTTCCGGCCCCACTCGCATCGTCTCCCCATCAAGCGCAACATACTGCCGGCAGAGGGCTGGGATATTTTCGTATTCTTCCGCATGGTAGTCACCCTCACGTGCCTTCTCGAGCATCCCGGAATCAATATCGGTGGCGAGGATCTTCACATCACGCAAGGCGTTATCGGGCAGCGCTTTGAGCAAGGTCATCGCGGCGGAGTACGGCTCCATGCCCGATGAACAGCCCGCCGACCAGATACGCAGCCTGGGTTGCTTTTTGATTTGCTTACTCGCCATACTGCGCAGCATCTCGAAATGGTGCGGCTCACGAAAAAAATGCGTCAGGTTGGTCGTGATGGCATTCACCAGCGCGCGGATTTCACTGTCGGCCTCGTCCCCACGCAACCGGTCGCAATACGAAGCAAAATCTGGCAATCCTAGGATGCGCAGCCGCCGCACGAGGCGCGAATACACCATATCGAATTTGTTCTGCGCTAATACGATGCCCGTACGTTCATAAATCAGCCCGGCAATGAACTCGAACTCATCATGGCTAAACTCGAACTCGCGCCCATACTCGTGCGCAGTAGCGGATGTTTTTTGTGGCGTGGTCATGGATTAAAATTCTTCCCAGCCCACATCGCTTCCCCCGGACGCTGCCTTCTTGACCAGCGATGGCTTAGCCCCCACCACCGGCTTCTTCTTTCCATCGCTCGGTTTGCTCGTTTTTGCCACGGTGCGTTTGGCGGTCGCAATCGATACGGTTCGCGCGGTTTCTTCGTCGCGTTCGCGTTTTTTCTCCTCCTCTTGCGTCATCTTGAAGAAGCCAACCAGCATATCGAGGGTTCTCGCCTGCTCCAGCATCGACTGCGCCGCCGCCGTGTTTTCCTCAACCAAGGCAGCATTTTGCTGCGTCACTTCGTCCATCTGCGCCACCGCCGCATTGATCTCGTTGATGCCGCTGGATTGCTGCACGCTCGCGGTGGCAATCTCGGCTACAATCTCGGCCACCTGACGCACCGATTCGACGATGCCCTTGAGCGTATCACCCGCACCGTTCACCAGCTCGGCTCCCGTTCTCACCTGTGCGGCACTCTCGTTGATCAGCGCTTTGATCTCTTTGCTGGCGGATGCCGAACGGCCCGCAAGTGCCCGCACCTCGCTGGCCACGACCGCAAAGCCCTTACCCGCATCACCCGCACGGGCGGCTTCGACCGCCGCGTTCAGTGCCAGCAAGTTGGTCTGGAAGGCGATTTCATCGATCACCCCGATAATATCCGAAATTTTCTGCGATGATTTCTCGATGTTGCGCATCGCCAGCACTGCGTTTTCAACCACCTTGCCGCCTTCGTTTGCGACACCACTGGCGGTCGATGAAAGATCGCTGGCTTTGGTTGCATTGCTCGAGTTCTCTCGTACCGTACCCGTGATTTCTTCCATCGAAGCCGCCGTTTGCTCGAGGCTCGAGGCTTGCTGTTCCGTACGCATCGAGAGGTCCGAACTGCCGGCGGCAATTTCACTCGCTGCCGAGCTTACTTGCTGTGAGGATTCTAAGATCTGTTTCACCATCGATTGCAGTTTTTCAATCGTGCTGTTCAGCGTACATTTGATGTCGTTGAACGTACCTTGGTATTCATTGGTCACCTGCTGCGTCAGATCCCCCAAGGAAAGGGAACGAAGCACGTGCACGGTTTCACCCATTGCCCCTTGCAACTGATCAATCGTACTGTTGAGTGCCGCTTTAATATCGTTGAATGGCCCGCGATACTCGCCTTGCATTTTGAGGGAGATATTGCCTTGTGCCACCTGCGAAAGCACCGCCACTGCTTCATTCATGCCCCGCTCATTCTCAAGCCGTGCGGTCACTGCCGCGGTGATGTCGGTAGC
>CAZZCK010000003.1:3502-59177 GCA_964652475.1 uncultured Azospirillum sp. | reverse complement strand
CGTTTTGAGAAAATTCTCGTTGGCGTGGGTAATGGTGCCGTCGAGCGTAAATTCGATCACCGCCTGTGATCTACTGATCGCGGCGATTTGACCAGAATAATTCGCAATGGTTTTTCGTACTTCGTTGATGCTCGTCAACAGCATACCGATTTCATCGGTCCGATGATTGGCATTGACTTCAACACCGTAATTTCCTTTAGCAAGTTCGGTCGCCACCTCTTTTGCTTGCCGTAGCGGCTTGGCAACACGCCGACCAATCAGCACCCCAATCAGCAGTAATAGTGCGACAGCTGCAAGCGATAAGACGAATATCAAGCGCTGCATGCTGATGATACTGGCAAACACATCATGCGCCGGTTGGTGCACAAAGATAGACCAGCCCATACCCGGATAGCCCATCGCACCATCGGTTTTTCTCCAGCCCACCGCGTCTTCTTCGCCAGATTCGATATGCAGTCGAACCAGGCGGCCAGCGTCTTGTGCTAAATCGCTTTGGCGCACGGGGAAGTTTGCTTCATCCACATTCTGTTTGCCGATGATTTTGGTGTCGCGCACAAACTCGGTATTGCCATCCAGCGTGGGGTCGTATTGCGCCAATACTCTACCCTTGGCATCGACCATCGCAATGGCGAGGGTCGGCGAATCTTTTGCTTTTTCCTGATAGACGCTTTTGATGATATTCTCGATAATCCCGAAATCGGCAAAATTCACCCAAACACCGATTTTTTGGCCGTTTATATCGTAGGCAGGGGCCGCGAACGGGATGGTAAACCCATCCTCTTGCGGATAAACCTGTGCCACTACCGGCACATATTGCGCCTCTTCGACCACGGTGCCGGTGAGACTATCGGACTTCAAAAATTCTCCGGCCATGGCTTTTTTGAACCAGCTCGCTTCCTTAAAATTCTCGCCATACAGCGCTTCGGTATCGATCGCCTCACCCTTGGCGTTGACCGAGTTGACCCCCGCCACACGTCCATCCCTATCGACCAGCATCATCAATTTATAGGTGCCGTAATTCTTCATGTAGCTGTCCATCGACTGCACGAGGGGCGCCTGTTTATCGTTCGAGTACCAGTATTTGGTGTCGCGGCTGGCAAGGTTGCTGACAAATGCCTGCACATCGCCGTAACGCTCAAACATCATCCGATCAATGATCTCGCCCGTATCGGCAGCCGTCGTCTCCATGGCGACCAGTGATGCTTCTTTTGTATTACTCAGTTTGTCGAGCATCACTGGCATGACCAGCATGAGCGGCACCAAGCCAAAACCCATCAACAGCAAAGAAATTTTGGTCGTAATGTTAAATTTTGGCATGAAGCAATCCCCTTCTAAGAATGTTCGTTACGCGGCATCCGCCGTGGCATCGCTGGTTACTTTCAGTTCCTGGTTAAAAAGCGGTTCAATATCGAGCAGCACCACCATGCGCTCCTCGAGTGAAATTAGGCCGCTGATGTAATCGCCCTGCTCGCCTGACTGCATCGCGGGGGCTGGTTTTACATCGTCGCTGCTGACGGTCAGGATGTCCGATACCGCATCGACCAAAACGCCGATAATGCGACTGCCTACCGCCAAGATAATCACCACATGCTTCGCATCTGCCTCGGTGAGGCCATGGCCAAAGCGCGCGCGCAAATCAAAGATCGGAATGATGGTGCCACGCAAATTCATCACGCCGCGCTGGCATTCGGGTGCATTCGGTAGCCGTGTCGATTCCGTCCACCCTTTAATCTCGCGCACGGTCATGATATCGACGCCATACTCCTCACCCATCACCGTGAAGGTGAGGTATTGCTGGGCGATCATTGGTGCTGCCTCACTCATGATTGCTCCTCACGCTGCCAACGCGAATGGCATCGGCTGATGCTCGGCCAATTTGCAAATATCGTTAATCTCAAGAATCAGTGACACTTTGCCGTCACCAAGAATGGTAGCCCCAGAGATGCCCGGAATCGGATCCGTATTCGCCTCGATGGATTTGATGACGATTTGCTGCTGGCCGATCAGCTCATCCACCACCATACCGACTTTGCCCGCACCATGCTCGACCAGCACGACCAAGGCCTGATCGGCGCGTGCGGTGGCACCTGAGATGTTGAATACTCGGTGCAAGTAGAGCAGCGGCACAAACTCGCCACGCACATTGATGACATCGCTACGGCCTTCTACCGCGTGCATTTCGACAAGCTTTGGCCGCAATGTCTCAATGATGCTGGTGATCGGGATGATGTAATTTTCCTGGCCAACACGCACAATCATCCCATCAAGAATGGCTAGCGTCAGCGGTAACGACACCGTAAAGATAGAGCCTTTTTCCGGCATGTTCTGTAGGCGAACCGTGCCGCCCAAACCCTCGATATTGCGGCGCACTACATCCATCCCCACCCCGCGACCAGAGAGATTAGTGACCGTCTCGGCGGTTGAAAATCCGGGCAGGAAGATTAAGTGGTCGATTTCTTCGTCGCTGAGTACGGCATCGGCAGCGACCAAGTTTTTCTCACGCGCTTTCGCAAGCACGCGCGCACGGTTGATACCTGCGCCATCGTCGGAAATTTCGATGATGATGCGCCCCGAGCGATGAAACGCCGAAAGATGGATGGTGCCTTGCGCTGCCTTATCGTTCCACACCCGTTGATCGGGGGTCTCGATCCCATGATCCACGGAGTTGCGGATCATATGAGTGAGCGGATCCGCCAACGATTCGATGACGGTTTTATCGACTTCCGTTTGTTCACCCGACATCACCAGCTGAATATCCTTACCAAGCTGAGCTGCGGCATCGCGCACAATGCGCGGCATCCGCGAGAAGATGGATTTCACTGGCTGCATGCGCACCGCCATCACTGCTTCTTGTAGCTCACGCGTGTGGTGCGAAAGCTCGTCGATCCCGCGCAGAAGCCCTGCAAATCGATCGTTTGGTAAATCGCGCGCCTGTGCACGCAGCATCGCTTCGGTGATGACAAGTTCACCAATCATATTCACCAGACGGTCTATTTTCTCTAAGTCGACCCGAATGGAACTGACCGGCGCCGAAGCTTTGGCCGTAGCACCTTCGGGTGTAGCCACCGTCGATGGCATGATCGGTGGAGGCGGCGCATCGCTATTACTGTTGCCGGCGAGCTGCTTCAACTTGGCCACCATCGACGACGAAAAATCCTCGGGCAGCGGTGCGCCTGTTTTTTCCGCCGCGAGCATTTTGGTGACCATATCGGTGGAAACCAGCAATGCATCCACGACCTCGCGCGTCGGACTCAGGGCACCTTCACGCATCCGATCCAACAGTGCTTCCTGGGCATGCGTCAGGCTTGCAATCACCATCAAGCCAAAAGCGCCCGCACCCCCTTTGATCGAGTGCGCCGCACGAAAAATCGCACCTAATTGTTCATTATCGGCGACCGCGGGATCCAGTGTCAAAAGCCGCGATTCCATATCCGCGAGCAGCTCTGCACACTCGGTGAAGAACAGGTCGCGAATATCATCCATTGACTCCATGACAGGGCCTCACCCGCACACTTTGGCAACAATTTCGGTCAGCTTTTGTGGACTAAATGGCTTGCTGATCCACCCGGTTGCGCCCAGCGCCTTACCGCGCTCTTTACGCTCCTGGCTCACTTCGGTGGTGAGGATCAGCACCGGAACTTTGCTATACGGCAGCGCGCTACTGCGTACGCGCTCGAGCAAGCCATAGCCATCCATCTGCGGCATGTTAATATCGGTGATAATTAAATCGAACTGCGCGGAAGTAGCCAGCACGTCGAGAGCGGCTTGCCCATTCTCGGCTTTCGTCACGTCGTACCCAGCATGATGTAACGTAAACGCAATCATTTCACGCATGGTTGCTGAATCATCGACTGCTAAAATGCGCTTACTCATAAGAGATCCGTCACTTCTGATGATTCATCCAAATATCAACTTGAAGTTGATAGCCGCCCCACCTTATAAAAACAACCTGTAGATGAAAATTTATTAATCTGTCACTCATTTAATTGCAATATTTCTACTATGACCGAATAATTACTCGCGTTGTGGTTTTATTACGATAGTTTGAACTATTCAACAATGCTCAACTTAAAATTGTTGATAATATCCGTGGATTATGCCACATAGACTCATGCGTGTGATAACAGTACTCGTCGTGGACGACTCCTCCGTGATTCGTCGTATCATTAGCGAATCGCTCAATGAGCTGTCCGATATTCAGGTCGTGGCGACGGCAGCCGACCCGTTTGAAGCACGCGATAAAATCAAACAATATAACCCGGACGTACTGACGCTCGATATCGATATGCCGGGCATGAACGGGCTCGAATTTCTAGAAAAAATTATGACCTTGCGCCCGATGCCGGTGATCATGATCTCGCGGCTGACGCATGAAGGTGCCGCGCCCACCTTGCGGGCGCTCGAGCTTGGGGCGGTCGATTATATCGGCAAACCGTTTGCCAATAAATTACGGGATGTGCGCGCCGATTTCATCGCCGAGCTCGCCGAAAAAATTCGTGTGGCGGCACGGGCCAACCCACAGCGTCGCGCATCCTTAGACGGCGAGCATCAATTACCCGCCCCCACCTACACTGCCGCTCGTGCCAATACATCGAGCACGCAAATTATTGCGATCGGTGCATCGACTGGCGGGGTGGAAACCCTATGCCATATTTTCTCCGAACTGCCTTCTGACATGCCACCGATTGTCATCACGCAGCATATGCCGGCCATGTTCACCGCTTCCTTCGCCGCGCGGCTTGATAGCCTTGGCCCCATCCGTGTCTGCCAGGCAGAAAACGATATGCCCATTCTGCCAGGCCATGCGTATGTTGCTCCGGGCAGTCGTCATCTCATGGTGCATCGTATCGATCGCAAACTGCACTGCCTGCTTACCGACGGTGAAAAGGTTTCAGGCCATAAACCCTCGGTCGATCTGTTGTTTCGCTCCGTGGCCGAAACTGTCGGAAAACCCGCCATTGGCGTGATCCTTACCGGCATGGGCCGTGACGGTGCGGCAGGACTTCTGGCCATGCGTCAGCACGAAGCGTTGACGATCGGACAGAATCAATCCACCAGCGTGATTTATGGTATGCCCAAAGAAGCCATGGCGCTGGGCGCAGTGACCTTACAATTGCCTTTGAAAAAAATTGCCAATGCGTTGATCAGTAGCGGCGATAGTGAATTAAAAAGCCAACGCTGCTGACGCCAGCGATGACACATAGCCAGCTTTAAGACAATTTCTATATGCTGCCACTCAAGAGTGCCACATTGCCACCAATCGCCGCTACGTTGATGGTCACGGCGCGCTCGGTAAGGAATTTGGTGAGGTAATGCGGCCCGCCCGCTTTGGGTCCCGTGCCCGAAAGCCCCTCGCCGCCGAACGGTTGTACGCCAACCACCGCACCGATCATGCTGCGGTTGATGTAGCTATTACCCACGCGAATGCTGCGCAGAAAAAACTGAATGTTGCGCTCGATGCGGCTATGCATGCCAAACGTTAATCCATACCCTGTATTGTTGATTGCATCCACCACCTGCGGCATGGCATCTGCCTTGAAGCGAATAAGATGCAGCACCGGACCAAACACCTCGTGCGATAATGCTGCCATGCTTGGAATCTCGAACACATGAGGGCTGACCAATAAACCTTCCATAGCGCCGGATGCTGCAGTAATTGCTGCAGCATGCGCCGCCATTTGTGCAATATGGTCGTGCAGCATTTGTTTCGCATCTCGATCAATCACGGGGCCAATATCGGTGTCGATATGCGCGGGGTCGCCGAGTGTTAGCTCCGCGATTGCCCCACGCAGCAGCGCAATAAAATCATCGGCGATTTCTTCTTGTATATAAAGCACGCGCAAGGCCGAGCAGCGCTGCCCCGCACTACCAAAGGCCGATTGCACCACATCATCGACCGCAGCTTCAAGCAATGCCGAGCTATCGATCACCATGCAATTGAGACCACCGGTTTCCGCAATCAGTGGCACGATCGGCCCGCTGCGCTGAGCGAGCGTGCGGTTGATCATCTGCGCCACCGCGACCGAGCCGGTGAAGACAATGCCCGCCATCTGCGGATGTGCGGTGATCGCCGCACCCACGATTTCTCCGGCACCAAACGCCAGTTGCAGCACATCTGTCGGAACCCCTGCTCTATGCATCAGCGCGGTGGCATAGGCCGCGATGCGTGGTGTTTGTTCGGCTGGTTTGGCAATCACGCCATTACCGGTCACCAAGGCGGCAACCACCTGGCCGGTAAAAATCGCCAACGGAAAATTCCAGGGGCTGATGCAGCCAAACACCCCGCGCGGGGTAAGATGCAGCTGGTTGCTCTCGCCCGTTGGGCCGCGCAAGGTTTCTACCTGCATCACGCGCCGCGCCTCTATGGCATAATAGCGGCAAAAATCAATTGCCTCGCGTATTTCGGCGATCGCATCGGGTACGGTTTTTCCGGCCTCTTGCACCAGTAGGCGCAGCAATTCATCACGGCTTGCATCAAAACGCGCCGCAATTTCTTCTAGAATAGTAGCGCGCGCCTCAACCGTCCTATTCCCCCAGGCAACAAAGGCCACGATGCCGCGCGCAACCATGGCGTCTATGTCAGTGGGCGTATGGTCGGCTGGCGCTGCTGCAAGCGGCACGCGCGCCGCCAAGCATGCCTCTATTTGCTGACGCATGAACCGGTAGCCCAAATCGATTCCGGTCGAATTCACGCGGTCACCATAAAGCGCGTGTGGCAACGGCAAAGCAAGGGGGCGGCTTAGCCCTTGCTCACTGACGGCGATAGGGTTTGCGAGTAGCTCGGAAAGCGGCACGTCCTCATCCATCAACAAATGCACGAAGGAGCTATTGGCACCATTCTCGAGCAAACGACGAATGAGGTAAGCGAGCAGGTCTTTATGCTCGCCAATGGGCGCATAAATCCGTGAGGCATGGGTGGTGAGCACTTGTGCGTGCAATGCCTCGCCCATACCGTGCAAACGCTGGAATTCATAGGCGTCGCTCGGTAATTGATACTGCTCGGCTAACACCTGAATGCTCGCAATGGTGCGCGCGTTATGCGTCGCGAATTGCGGATAAAAATGCGCTGCGCGCTGCAGTAAACGATCGGCGCAGGCAAGATAGGAAAGATCGGTATGCTCCTTACGGGTAAACACGGGATAGCCTGGCAGACCCATCACTTGCGCGTGTTTGATTTCCGAATCCCAATAGGCACCTTTCACCAAACGCAGCGGAATTTTGCGCTGCTGCGCGGCCGCGAGTTGGCTCAAGTAATCGATCACATACGGTGCGCGTTTCTGGTAGGCTTGCAGCACATAGCCAATCCCATCCCACCCCGCAAAATCCGGGTCGTGCATCATCGCCGTAAATACCTCAAGGCCAATATCCAGCCGGTTCGCCTCTTCGGCATCGATCGAAACGGTGATACCCTGCGCCTTGGCGAGCAGCAGAATTTCCTTCAAGCGCGGTAGCAACTCAAACATTACCCGTTCGCGCTGACTGAGGCTATAGCGCGGGTGTAGCGCCGAAAGCTTAACCGAAATACTGGGTGCCGCAAAAAGCGACTGGCCGTTAGCACTCGCGCCGACTTGCGCAATCGCATGGCGATAGGCTGAAAGATACGCCTGTGCCTGCGCTTCGCTGCGCGCGCCCTCGCCCAAAATATCGAACGAAAAACGAAACCCTTTGCTGGCCCAGGGTGCCGCATGGCGCAACCCATCCGCAATCGTTTCACCGAGCACAAACTGGCCACCAATCACCCGCATGGCCTGCTTGAGCGCCTCGCGCACCACGGGCTCGCCCATGCGTGCTACCATCTGGCGCAGCTTGCCACCCAGGCCGTGCGCGTCATCGCTCACATCCATCACCTTGCCGGTGAGCAGCAACCCCCAGCTTGATACGGCCACCTGCCATGACTCGTTGCCCGCAAGATGCTGCCGCCAATCCTTGCCCACAAACGTATCGTGGATGAGGCGATTGGCCGTCACACTATCCGGAATGCGCAGGAGCGCTTCGGCAAGGCACATGAGTGCCACCCCTTCACGCGTGTCGAGGCCATAGGTTTGCAGGAACGCTTCCATCCCATGCCCGGGGCCTTGCGCGCGAATATGCTTCACCCACGACTCGGCTTGCGCCAGTATTTCCGGCTCGAGTGCCGCCATGTGCGCAAGGGCCGCCACCTGCGCGCGGACGACCTCGCATTCCTCATCGAAGGCGTGCTGGCTGATGGCTATAAGTTGGGGGTCACTCGAATGCATGATGCGCAGTATAGCGCAATGCGTATGGCGAGCAAGGCTAGAGGACGCGATGTGTATCCGCGGTTATGGATGCCGCTTCGCGCGCAGCATGCAGGGTTTCAGTAAAGCTTGGGCGCGGCGCTTGCTGCACCGGATGATGCTCGACGGCCGCGAGCTTTTGTTTCAATTGTGCTTTGAGCGTATGGGCATCGACACCCATGCCTTTTTGTGACGCAAGCTGGTGAGCAATATCCTCGAGCAATGGCTCACGCACCTGCGCTGGCTGCGCCGCAATAATGCGCGTTGCGGCATTTTCCAGCCGTTCGAGTGCTTCGGCAGATAATGTATCCCCCGCCATTTGGTCACGGTGCGATTGCATCAGCATAAAGTTCGACATGAGATACGAGGCTAATTGCACCGTCGATGCGTAATGCGGCTTGAATTGCTTACCCGCATAGACGGTATTGCGTTTTTGGTAATCCTGCCAGGCTTGCAAGCCAAGAAATGCATTATTGACGGTGTACAGCGCGCCGGAAATACGCAGCGGCTTTTCCTTCACCTGCGCCCAGAGTTTTGCCGCGACCCCCTCTTCTTTTGCATGTTCTTTGGCTTTGGGGTCTTCTTTCACCAGCAAGCCAATCAAGGCACCGGTGATCACCACAAGGCCGATCCAGAGCTTACTCGACATGCCTTCGATGCCCTTGAGGTTAAGCGTTTTGGGCAACAGCGTCGCCGTACCGCGCTTCACTTCTTTGACCCCATCGGCCAGCAGCATGCCCGCACCAATGCTGTAGGCGGCGTTCAACAATTCGGAAGGGTGCTCGTAGCAATATTCCTCAACCTTCTGCCACAAGCTGCGATGCTGCAAGAGATCGGATTTCGCGCGCGCATCCTCGGGAATGCTGATGCCACGTTGCTGCAAATATTCCTGCAGCTTCGATGCATGAATCGCGAGTTTTTTCTCGGTACTGGGGTTGCCATAGCGCGCCGCCGCAAGGCCACCGGCGAGCCATAACGCGCCGCCACTAATCGTACCCAGGGCGCGCTCACTGCCATGGCGGGCAATGCCGGCTACCATCATCATCAGATCGCCCAGCGAATAGCCCGCCCCCGCCAGTTTCAGGGTCGGTGGCTGACGCTCGCGCTCATGCTGTTTAGTCTCTTGTAATGTATTGTTTTCTCTCAAAACACAGGTCTCCATTTTCCATCCTATCAGAACTATGTGACAAACCGATGACAGCCCGTTAAAAACGTAGGATCCATCATCCGAAGGGTAACGCTATGATTGAACAGGCTTTGTCGTCGCTGAGTGCCACGCTGGCGAGCGTGCTATTCTTCACTATTGGCGGGTTTCCTTTCATTGTGCTGTGGCTGGTGGCGGCGGCGCTGTTTTTTACGATCTACCTGAACGGCGTTAATCTGCGGCTTTTGCCCCGCGCATTGGCACTTGCTGCGGGTAAACACTCAAGCCGCGAGGCGGGTGAAATCAGCTCGCTACAAGCCCTGCTTTCAGCCATTTCAGCAACCGTGGGGCTTGGCTCCATTGCCGGGGTATCCGTCGCCGTCGCCATTGGCGGGCCGGGAGTAATTTTTTGGATTATGGTGATGGGCTTCTTCGGCATGGCCAGCAAGTTCGCGGAAGTGACGTTGTCGGTGCGCTATCGCAAAGTCGATGCCGATGGCAAGGTCTATGGCGGCCCGATCCAATACCTACGGGATGGCTTGACAGAGCTTGGCCACGCCTGGGCAGGGCGCATGCTTGCGGGGCTGTTTGCAGTGTTATGTCTCGGTGGGGCACTGGGCGGTGGCAACATGTTCCAATCGAACCAGACGGTGAAAATCCTAACCCATGAAATTTCCTTCCTGGCCGATAAACCGTGGTTAGCCGCGGGTGCCTTTGCGACATTGGTGGGGCTAGTGCTGTTTGGCTCTATCCGCCGCATCGCCAAAGTGGCCGAGGCGGTGGCGCCACTCAAAGGTATTGTTTACCTCATCTGCGCACTCGTTATTATTGCCGCCAACAGCGAGGCGCTACCTTCAGCAATTGCGTCGATTTTTCATGAGGCATTCACCGCAAACGCGACACAAGGCGGCATGATTGCCCTCTTGGCACTGGCATTTAAGCGCGCATTATTTGCCAACGAGGCAGGGCTTGGCTCCGCCCCCATTGCCCATGCCGCGGCCAAAGTGCCCATGCCCGCGCAAGAGGGTGCATTGGCGCTGCTCGAACCGTTGTTTGCTGCATTCATCGCCTTGCTGACTGGCCTGTTGGTAGTGGTAACGAGCGCCCATCTCAACGCCGGGGTTGATGATGGCGTGCTCATCGCCGCGAAGGCATTCGCCACGGTCAGCCCGTGGTTTACGATCATGCTCGCGGTCACCGTGCTACTCTTTGCCTATGGCACGACCATTGGCTGGAGCTATTATGGCGAAATTGCCTGGTGCCACCTGTTTGGCCGCCGCGGCATTAAGGTCTACTACATCATCTACACGCTCGCCTGCTTCATCGGTGGCATCAGCACCTTCAGCACGGTGCTCGATTTATCGGATTTATTTATCCTGGGTATGGCGCTACCGAATATTATTGCGCTTTATCTGCTACGCCACCACATCAAAGCCGAGATGCAGCGCTTCATGGCCTATAAACCCGATCAGGATTAGGCGAATGATCGGTTTATAGGATTTCCTGGTCATCGCTATCCCCATACGTTGCTTGCGCTAACAAGCCTTGGCGCACCAACTCCGAACGGATAGAGCTGCGGCTGCGTTTCAGTGTTTTTCCGATATAGATCAGTGAAGCGCCCTCACGATACGCATCGGCGACGAACTGCTGCTGATCCAGCGTCCATGCCCGCTCATGATGCTTCCGCCGCTTATCAAGCGTAGCATGTTGCAAATGCTGAAGGGCAAAAAACAAGCTACGGATGACGGTGGGATCGTTATACGGCGAATCGGCCGCGAAGATCTCACCCGTCATGGGGTGCACGCCATTTGCCAGGCGGTCAAGAACATGGATCGCTGTATCTTTCATCACCACATCTCGGTCTGTGTAATCGAGACATAGCTAAAAAGTACACATTTGTATACAAATTTCTGGTGGGGTAGGGTAAATGCAGAACAATACGTACCGGAATTTCTACTAACCGGTGCTTACGGCTGCTCCCAGAAGCGCACCTTCGCCGACCATTTGATGCGGACATCGAGAAGCGGTGGGTCGTTCGGGTTTACATTCTCGAGATGGTAGTAGCCAAGCTTACTACCTTTGCGCAGAATTTTGACATAAACCTGCCCGCTCTCTACTTCAACGACACAAATCTTCCCGAGAAATTCTTCCGGCACGCCGTAAATTTTGTCTTCGTAATAGAGGCGAAATCCATTGCAAATCAGGGGGGCCAATGCGTCGCCCTTCACCTCAATCGCCACGGTTTTCTTGGGGTTGAAGCCAGACGGCGCCGCCGGTTCGGATAGCCCGCCCCCCTTACCGGAAGGCTGCGCCAGCTTTACTTTTGCACCGGCCCCGAGTACGCCCACAATCGGCACATGAATGCCGGCATCTTCGCTATCCAGGTCGTCCGGGTGGCATTCGAGCACCGTGGCTAAGCGCTGCTTCCAGACAAAGCTCAGGCGACGATCACCCATTTCAAGCTTCTGGATCTGCGAAAACGAGTAGCCAGTTTTATCCGCCATATCTCGTAAGGTAAGGCCCCGCTCTTCGCGCAGTTTGCGTAAATTATTCCCCATAATGCGGGCACTATAGCGCGAAACAGGCAGAAGATGCGTGTATAAATTTGGAAACAAACTTATAAATTTAGCTGTACACAAAAGAATGGGGTGTCATTCGCCGCCATGGGTTGAAACTACCGAATTCTCCTGTACGAACCGCCCCTACGTAGGTGCGTAGGTTACGCGCCCGAGAGCTTTTTTGCATGATGCACCCACACGTCATGGGGGCTCTATGATTACTGTCACATCGCTGGAAAGTGCGCATTTCTTTGGCGATATCATACCGTCGATGTATCGGCTTCGGTATAAGTCGTTCGTCGAGCGCCAAAGCTACGAAGTCCCCATCTTCAAGAATATGGAATGGGATACTTACGACACACCCGCTACGGTCTACTTCGCCTGGCGCGACTACAAGGGTATTGTGCGCGGCACCACGCGTATTGTCCCGACCTCGCGCCCCTACATGCTCGAGGAGATCTGGCCGCATCTGGTGACGACGATCGACCTGCCGAAATGCAGCGATATCTGGGAAGCCTCGCGCTTCTGTATCGATAAATCGCTGCCCATTGAAATGCGAAAACGCATCCATGCGGAGCTTATTCATGCGTTCCTCGAATATGGCCTGGAGAACAACATCCACGCCTTCATCGGAGTGATGCCGCCGCCCATCTGGCGCGCCGTGTTCATTAACGCGGGTTGGCCGATCCGCTTTATCGGGCCGGTTGAGGAACTGCGTAAGAACGAGCGTGTAGTCGCCGGCGAGATGGTCATTTCCGAAGAGATTCTTGCATCCGTGCGCGCGCATTCAGGCATTACGGGCAATGTGCTCGATGGGTACAGCGTTTACATCAGCGACGGCGTTGCAGCCGTTGCCTAACACGAGAGGTTATGCAGAACAGTATTTCAACACGTCAGGAAGACGCTATCAAACAGATCCTTGCAGGATTGAGCTATCTTGCCAATGAGGCCGAGTCCTCGAACCTGTCGATCGTATCGGGCCTCATCAAGAATGCCTCTTCCGATATTTTGTATTGGATCGAAAACCAAGCCGATGAGCAGCATGTCGGGCAAGGCCTCAGGCTGCTTGGCGATCAGAGCCTGATGCTGGCGATTGAGTTTCTGGCCAAATTCGCCTCGGTCGATAACGACTCGATCCGTAAGGATATCATTAAGAAAATCGAAGAATTACAACTGGCGTATAAGCCTGTGAGAAGCTTCACGATTAACTAGTGTTACGGATGTAATTTCATGCAACGACAGCATCAGATCTATGAAGCCGCGCCGCCCGCTTTGGATATGCTGCAGGCCTACCATACCATGCTGGTATCGCGCGAGGCAGACCGGCGGGAAAGCATCCTCTTTCGGCAAGGCATGGGGAAATTCCAGCTTCCAAGCGCCGGTCATGAGGCGATGGCTGCCGTGGCCGCGGCCTTGCGCGCGGATGACCCGGCCTACTGCTATTACCGCGACCGCGCGTTTCTTTTGGCGCGCGGGACGCCGCTTGATACGATTGCCCTTGATTATTTCGGGAAAAAGCATTCCAGCAGCGGCGGCCGCCAGATGGCCAGCCATTTCTTTGCGCCGGATCAGCATGTCATGTCGTGCGCATCGCCGACAGGTATGCAATGCCTGCCCGCTGTCGGTCATGCATGGGGCATTACAATCCGCGGCGAAAGCAAGGTAGTGCTATGCTGCATCGGCGATGCCGCCACACGCCAAGGTGAGTTTTATGAAGCGGTGGCCTTTGCCACACAAAAGCAGCTGCCGGTGCTTTTTGTGATCGAGGATAACAAGTATGGCATCAGCACGTGCACGAAGGGAAATACACCGCTCGATATGGGCTTGCTCAACCAGGCCATCACCACTGAGGTGATGGGGTGGGAAGTGCAAGAGGTATTCGAACAGGCACAACAGCTGGCGGAGGAGTGTCGTCAGGGCAAAGGGCCGAGGATCCTGTGGATGCATTGTGCCCGGCTGATGTCACACACTTCGGCCGATGATCAGCGTATGTATCGCAGCGCCGAAGATCTCGAATCCTGCGCGGCGCATTGCGACCCCATTCAAGGATTGGAGAAGCGGCTGTTAGAGCGGGGTATGCTCACCCCACCGCGCATTGCAAGTTTGAAGGAACGCGCCGCCAACGAAGTTCGTCAGATGTATGACTGGGCGGTCACCGCTGAAGACCCAACCATCGCCAGTGTCAGCGCCCATCTGCTCGGCCAAACGCATACCCCCACCTACCCTGCCTTGGCACCGGATAAGGAATGCTGGACCATGGCAGAGGCGATTAACCACACGCTAGGCCAGTTACTTGCCGCCCGCGACGATGTGGTGATCTTCGGCGAAGATATCGAGGATCCCAAAGGCGGGGTGTTCGGTTTAACGCGGGGTATGTCGAGTCAATTCCCACACCGCGTCTTCAATTCGCCACTGGCAGAGGCCACGATTGCAGGCACCGCTTCCGGTCTCGCTTTGTCTGGTCTGTTTCCTATTATAGAATTACAGTTCATCGACTTTGTCGGCCCCGCCTTTAATCAGTTGGTTAATCAGATTGCTACATTGCGCTGGCGCACCGATAATAAGCAACAATGCCCGATGATTATCATGGCACCGTATGGCGGCTATGTTGCGGGCGGCGGCCCCTGGCATACACAAAGTAACGAGGCATGGTTCGGCCATGTGCCTGGCCTGAAGGTGATCATTCCAAGTAGCCCTCAGGATGCTGCATCACAGCTACTCACCGCAGCCTATGGGGAGGATCCCGTGCTGTTACTTTTACCGAAACGCCAATTTTTCAGAAAAGTGAAGATTGAGTCTGCGCCGGTGATTCCGCTATATGCCGAACAACCGATCATCACGCGTCCCGGTAAGGATATCACCCTGCTTACCTGGGGCAACGGTGTAGAACTTTCGGAGCTGGCCGCCGATCAGGTAGCGGCGCGGGGGATCACGGTTGAGTTAATTGATTTGCGCGCCATTCGCTTCTCGGAGATGGAAGAAGTACGCAAATCGATCATCAAAACGGGCCGCTTCATGGTCGTCCAGGAGGATAGCGAATCCTGCTCGCTTGGCCAGGCGCTTATTAGCCACTGCATCGTTGATGCGCGTGTATGGGCAGCCCTTACTGCCCACCCACACCTGCTGAGCCGACAGGATGGATGGGTGCCCTTCCACAACGAAACCGCAGAAGCACTGATGCCACAGGTGCATAGTATCGTGCAAGCGATCACCCAAACGGTGGGGAAGTAAATGCAGAGTTATTCGATGATCGCACCAGAACTTGGCGAAGGAATTCGCACCCTGAAAGTCGCCAATTACCTCAAGAAAGTCGGGGATCGGGTGATGCGCGACGAGCCGCTGCTGACCCTTGAGACTGACAAGGCGGTGATGGAAATAGAATCCCCCGTCAGCGGCATCATTAAAGAATACAAGTATAACGCTTGCGAAGAAGTTTCGGTTGGCAGCGAGCTTGTCGTCATCGACACCTCACCGGAGCAGGCGGACTTTACGGTGAGTGTCGGCAGCTCATTGTCTGCACCTGCTATCCGTGTGCCTGCACATCCAAACCGGGCAACGGCGAATGCGCATGAACAGTTTTTCTCGCCCATGCAACAGCGGCTCATACGTAGCTTTGAGCATTCGGCAAAACAGGTGGTGCCGGCATCGATCGAGGTTCAGATCGACTGGCGCCTCATTCACACCATACGCCGCGCGATGCGATCGAAGGGGCTACGGGTTGCCAAGTCGGTTGAAATTATCAGTTGGGCGACGGCACACGCCATGTCGAATCACCCACCGTTTCGTTCGCGCATCCTCGATAATGAACGCTATGTGACCCACAACGACTGTAAGCTCGGGATTGCGGTTGATTGCGGTAATAACGAGCTCAGGACTGCCACCGTTACGGTTGATTGCACTGCTTCGCTTGATGATTTTATTGATCTATGCCGCTTCCAAGTTTCTTCCTCACAAAAAATGCGCGATACGATCACCGAGTACCACTCGGTAGCTGTCTCCGATCTTTCGAGCTATGGCATCGGGCGTGCCATTCCGGTGGTGGTGTACCCATCGGTTGCGACATTATTCATCGGCAGTCCCATGCTGCCAAGCTCCTGCGCTACGTCGCTTAATCCGGCATCGCTGGTGCTAAGTTTTGATCACCGCCTTGTCAATGGCGCTGAAGCGTCCCGATTCCTCACCACCATGGTGAAGAATATTTCACGCCTTGCCGATTTGCTGGCACCGGGTTAGGGGCAGATAAGACCCAGACGAATGGCCTTTAGGGTTGCGAGTATTTTGGTATTCACCCCGAGCTTCTTGAAAATATTTCTCAGGTGGAAATCGACCGTGTGCGCGGTGATACTGAGGATATCGGCAATCACGGCATTGCTCTTTCCGCGTGCCGCCCACAGCAATATTTCGCGTTCGCGTTCGGTGAATTGAATGCCGGCGGGCAGTGTCTCGCGCAGCATAAAGTCTGTATGCACCAGATGAAACTGATTGGTCAGCGCATAGAGAAGTGAAAGCTGATTATTGTCGTATCGCACGCCACCCGTGCTGCTTGCGATCCCTACCCCGACACACTCTCCCATCGTGCCACGGATTGACATCGCCATGCCATCCAGCAGACCAGATTCCTTTGCCTGATTCATCACCAATTGTTGCTTCGACGAGAGCTCCCTTTCTTCAATCTGGCTCCAGGCAAAAGGCCGTGGCGACTTCAGCGCGCCCTGATAAACCGGATCGTGCTCGGTGTAGCCCTTCTCGATATAGTACTTCATCCATTCATCCGGGTAATTGCGAATGACCCCGTGCTGCGTGCCTTTATCGAGCAGCGGGTGGTCGGTCATGTAGCTGTAGACAACCCGGTCTAAGCCAAAAGTTTTCAGTGCGCCAAGATAGGCTTCGAACGCTTCTTCTTTGTCCTGGGCGGCGTTCGTTTTCTCGATAAACGCTAAGAAGTCCATGCACCGCCTCCTGAATGCCTAAAACGCTTATCTATTTTTATCTATTGATTTCAATAACTTAAAAATGCTTTCTTTAATTTTGGGGTCTTCAATCGCCACGAATATCCGCAGCATTTTCATAAGGGTGGGGTCCGTTAAGCTGAGCATTTCCACCTCGAGGGTGGGCGCCTTTGCGTTGGATGAAGCATCCATATCTTCAAAAAAATAGGCGATCGGAACGTCGAGTGCTTTCGCAAAATGATAAAGATCGACCGCACTAACACGATTCAACCCACGCTCGTATTTTTGTACTTGTTGAAATGAAACATCCACGATCGAACCCAGATCCGATTGAGTTAATCCGGCCGCCAGCCTAGAGTTTCTAAGTCGTTGGCCGATACACGCATTCAATAAATCCATTTTTTTCTCAAATACTCGATAGCTAGAGTTACACACCACGGACATGCATAATAGATATGCGATATACGACTTGCAACTTGGGATTGCTATTGGGACGCAATTTTTTACCACCGCCGGAATCAATATTTGGCTGATTTTCTTGGTTATGGGGTCGCTTAAGGCCATAACCCTAAGGATTGTTAAGGCGTTAAGCGGCTAGATTGCATGGCTCTTGTCACAAAAACTTCACATATCCCCGGGTGCGGTTGGGGGCAATTTTTGCTACCCTGAAGGCTGAGACACTCGGCTTTTTTGAGTGCTTTGACCAGGAGTTGCGTGAATCGCCTGAAACATCGCCATGCGAATGCCCCCATCTCGCGCATTGAAATGCTGCGCGACAGTGAGGGTGTATTGTGCGTGCTTGAAATGCAAAACGGCGCGGATTCAACCGCCGATACCACCCTCGCCGCGCAGCATGCGAAGCTTTTATGCGATGTGACGCACGAGAAAAACCACACCCGCATCTATCGCTTTGCACCCGATAAGGCCCCCGATATTCAAGCCCTTGCCACCGCACTGGGCGGCGGGTTTGAGGCCGATAGCTCGCAGCCAAAACAAGCGCCGCAGGGGCTAAGCGACCTTAATCGCTGGCGGGGAATTTTCGGCACCTTCGGCCAGATCATGCAGCAATTTGCCGGATACCGCGAAAAAAATCCGGTGCTGAACCAATCCTCGGCGATCAGCATGGCCTCGAACCTGATTACCGTTGGCTATGGCACGCAGCAACGCACCGATCGCGCCAAAACCGAACGGCTGCGCCATCAGGCCGATTTGCTGCTGACACGCGAGCAATCCGATTACCTAGCGCCCACCGAAGCCGAGGTGAAAGCGCCAGCGAAAGCCTTGAGTGAGGCAAGCAAGCTCAATCGCTTTGTTAATGCCAATAACATGATCATCAGCGACGGGATGAAGTTTGGCTCGCAGATTTTTCTCGGCACGCGCGGCAATAACTGGGTCGACCGGACGATGGGGCATCTGCAATGGTCCTCGAAAATTGTGACCTTCGCGGGGATCGATAAGGACGAGGATACGCCGGAATCGGAAAAGTCACGCCTGACCAAACTGCGCGAGAACAGCAATATTCTCTCGGGCATCATGGAATGGACCGGCCAGGCCTTCAACATGCTCAATTCGGTGCATCTCAAACAGATCCATACCGGTAGCTTTGCTGAGGTCAAAGCCGATTTCGACCGCATCGGGATCGCTTCGGTCAAGAAGCATTATCGCCCCTTCAGCGAGGTGATGCAGTGGAAGAATTGGAAAGGGATCCGGCCTTCGGATATCCGTATTTTAAGCCCGATGCGCTTTGTTGCCGTCTGTGCCTTTGCGACCGGATTTGTGACCAAAGTCTTTGCGCCGTTCTCGACGAAAACCGTCGATTGGGATGAGCTCGAGCATCATGCAGCCTTGGCGCTTAACCATATCCCGCCCGAAGAGCGCGATGTCGCCTTAGCGAAACTGAGCGCGCTCTATCAGCACGCGATCAAGGATGACGGCTTAAGCTTTGGCGAGGTGTATGAACATTTGCAGCGCGAGCTTCGCACCGCCGACAGACCACTGCCACCGACAAGCGAGGCACCCTCCGACCCCGCCATTCACGGCGCGCGCACCGCAGCCCTTAGGGAGCAACGGGCGCAAACACCAGCGGCACCAGCCATGCGCACAGGAGCGTAATCACCACCAGCGACACGACGTTGAAAATAACCCCGGCGCGCGCCATCTCAGAAATGCGCAGCAAGCCCGAACCGAACACAATCGCATTAGGTGGCGTCGAAATCGGCAGCATGAAGGCGCACGACGCCGCAAACGCGAGCGGAATGGTAAAGGCCAGTGGGTCGGTGCCAAGCCCGGTGGCGGTCGCGGCAAAGATCGGCAAGCTGGCGGTGAGGGTAGCGACATTGCTCATCAACTCGGTGACAATAATAATCGTCGCGGTGGCGAGAATAATCAGCAGCCAGACCGGAACATCGCCGAGCGCCGCGGCATGATTGCCAAGCCACTGCGCAAGGCCCGAGCTTTCGATAAACCCGGCGATGGAGAGGCCCCCGGCAAGCAAAATCAAAATGCCCCATGGCACTTCCTTGGCGTCTTGCCACTGCAGCAATTTCTCGCCCTTTGCCTCACCCGAAGGCAAGAGGAACAGCGCAATCGCCGCGGCAATGGCAACGGAGGCATCGTTGAGTTTCAGCGGCGACAGTACAGAGTTTAATGTATCGCCAAAAATCCATAAACAAGCAGTGATCAGAAAAATAGCCGCGGTGCGTTTTTCAGGCGCACGCATCGGGCCAAGCGCGCGCACCTGACTATCGATCAGGCCATCAATGGCATCATGCTGTTTGAGATGGGTCGGAAAAATAAAGCGTGTCATCCCAATCCAGATGGCAAGCAACATGGTGAGGCCAATCGGCACGCCGATCAGCATCCATTGCCCAAAGCCGATGGTTACTCCAAGCTGCTGCTCAACAAAACCTTTATACAGCACATTGGTGCCGGTGCCGACCAGCGTCATCATGCCCCCCATGCTCGCCGCATAGGCAATACCAATCATCAGGCAGATGCCGAAATGTTTTTTATCTTGCTCGCTACCTTGACCCTCACGCATTAAAAAATGGGCGACCGACAACGCGATCGGCAGCATCATCACCGCCGTCGCCGTATTGCTGATCCACATCGAGACCAGCGCGGTGGCTAGCATAAAGCCCCCCACCACCCGTATCGGCGAAGTACCCACCAAACGCACGGTGGCAAGGGCGATGCGCGCATGCAGGTTCCAGCGCTGAATCGCAATGCCAAGAATAAATCCGCCGAGCGGCAGGAATACCGCTTCGTTAGTGAAGCCCTGCGCCGCCTCATCGACATTGCCTAGACCAAGCAACGGAATGGCTACAATCGGAATCAGGGCCGTAGCCGCAACCGGCACGGCTTCGGTGCACCACCAGATTACCATCAGCGCCATGATGGCCAGCACCTTCCAACCGTCGGCGCTTAGTCCTTCGGGTGCAGGCAGCGTGAGCATGATGCCAGCAATTACAAACCCGAGCAGTGCGCCGAGCGTTTTGATTGGTGAATGACCGGTTTCTTGAGAAGCAGGAGCTAATTGCGATGCCATGAGTAACCCTCGGATAGTTCAATCGGGGCCACCAAAACATAGGCCCGACGGGAAGTCAAATATTCGCGGATGCCATGACCCGCCGCGTCATGCTTTGAGTCTATTTGCCTTTGACGCCGGTTGCGTTATAAGCCCACCATGGCCCTTTCGTACGATGTCTTACGCAACCGTGATTTTCGCCGCTTACTGGCAACACGGGTCGCCGCTATTTTTGCCCTGCAAGCGCAGGCGGTGATTGTCGGCTGGCAGGTCTATAGCTTAACCAAAAGCCCGTTGATGCTTGGTTTGGTTGGGCTGGCAGAAGCGGTGCCTGCAATTGTGTTTGCCCTCTTTGCTGGCCATATTGTCGATAAAAGCCGCCCGCACCGCGTTTCGCGCAACTGCCTGATGGCACTGGCGACGATTTCATTTTTGCTGCTTGTAATTGCCGGAGGATTCATTCACGCGCCGGATCGGGTGATTCTCATCGCCCTATTTACCGCGGTTTTTCTCTCGGGCCTGACGCGTAGCTTCCTCATGCCCTCCTCGTTTACGCTATTATCGCGCATTGTGCCGCGGCATGATATTCCCGCCGCCACCGCCTGGCTTTCAAGCGGCTTTCAGCTGGCTGCAATCAGCGGCCCTGCCACGGCTGGGCTGATCTATGGTGGCTATGGTGCCAGCATCGCCTGGTGCATTCCCGTCACGTTTTTATTGATTGGCCTGGTCGCGATCAGCAGTATCAGCAGCCCGCACCGCCAATTCAAAAACACCCATAACGGTGAACCGGCACTCAAAAGTATTGCTGCGGGGTGGCGCTTTGTGATTCATAATCGCGTGCTGCTGCCGATCATGACGCTTGATATGTTCGCGGTACTCTTTGGCGGTGCGATTGCGGTGCTGCCCGTATTCGCCGATCAGGTACTGCATCTTGAGGCGGAGGGGCTCGGCTTATTGCGCGCGGCACCGGCGATTGGCTCGATCATCACTGCCCTGTATTTTGCTCTGCACCCCATGAAGACGCTGCGCGGGTCACGCCTGCTTTTGGTCATCACCGGCTTTGGGGTGGCGATGATTTGCTTTGGCTTAAGCACGGATTTTTTTGCCGCGGCCACGTTTCTTGCCATCGCCGGCGCGTTCGATAGCGTGAGCATGGTCATGCGCAGCACGATCATGCAGCTGACGATCCCCGACGCGATGCGTGGCAGAGTCTCGTCGCTCAACGGGATGTTTATTATATCGAGCAACGAAATCGGGGCGTTTGAATCCGGTGTCGCGGCGAGCGTCATGGGCCTGGTGCCGTCGATTATTTTTGGCGGGGGGATGACGCTACTGGTTGTTGCCATCACCCGTTGGCGCTGCGGCGAATTGCGCCGACTGGTGATTCATGCCGACGCGAAAAGCGGGTAACTAATTTGATTTTTCGGGTGGTGCTGCTGGCGCGGCCTCACCCGTTTTTTTGGGGCTTGGCGACGTTTGCCAACTGCCGCCGAGCGCTTTCACCAGTTGGATCGTGGTGATGAATTGCTGACCGCGGGCTTGCACTTGGGCGCGTTTGGCCGCAAGCAACTGGCGATCCGCCTCGAGATATTCCAAGCGGCTGCTATAGCCACTATCGAAACGCGCGCGGGCGACCGCATGGGCACGGCTGGCGGCACCGAGCGCATCCGCCGTCGCACGCGACTGCGCGCTCACATTACGCACCCCACTGAGCTGATCCTCGACCTCGCGAAAGGCAGTGAGCACGGATGCGCGATAGGTCGCCACCGCCGCCTGATAATCGGCCTGCGTTTGCGCACGCGCCGCAGCAATTTTACCGCCCTCAAAAATCGGTTGGGTGAGAATCGTGCCCGCAAGTGGCCCAATCGCCCAGGTGCGGTTCGACCAGTTGAAAAGATTGCTCAAGCTGCCCGAGACAAAGCCGCCCGTCGCCGAGAGAGAAATATCGGGAAAATAGCCACCACGCGCGACGCCGATACGCTCGTTCGCCGCCGCGATCAAGGTCACGGCTTGCTGAATATCCGGCCGCCGTTCGAGTAGCGATGACGGAATCCCGGCTGGAATTGTCGGCGGTTCGGCTTTAATCTCCGCGGTGGCGAGGGTGAGTTCAGACGGCAGCTTACCGAGCAATACAGCAAGCCCATGCTCTGCAACACTGAGCGCTTGCGCGACCGTGGCGCTCTCGGCTTTTGCGGTAGCGACATCCACCTGCGTTTGCGATAGCACTAACGCATCGACCGCGCCGGCGGCATGTTTTTGCTGAATGAACTTCAGGGTTTGTTCGCGCGCAGCCAGGGTTTGGCTGACAATCCGATCCTCCGCCCGCAGCGCCATGATGCGATAGTAAGCTTGCGCGATCTCGGCTTGCAAACTCAGGCGCACGGCGCGGTAATTGTTGAGTTCCCCAGCGGCCTCTGCCTTCGCGGCGCGCACGCGGCCACGGTTTTGGCCAAAGAGGTCGAGGTCGTAACTGATGCTACCTTGCACCGTGTAGAGGGTGAAGGGCTTGGTGTCGATTTGCGCGTTGGGTGGCAGGTTCGAGTTAATTTGCGCTGATGGTGAGAGCCGCCGCTCGGGGCCAAAGCCAACCCCAACGCTCGGCAGCAATGCAGCAAAGGCCGTATCCGTCACCGCCCGCGCGGCATTCACCCGCTCAATCGCGACCGCAAGCGACGGGTTATCCTTCATCGCCTGTTCCATCAGCTGATCAAGCTGGGTATCGTTGAACATCCGCCACCAGGCGAACTCCTCGATTTTTGCGGTATCATCGACGCGTTTCCAGGCCCCATCGGTCGCGGGGGCAACATCCGCCGCTGCTTCACTCGCATCTTCTTTGAACATCGCCGGAAGGGTGATTTCAGGCAGTTGATATTCCGGCGCGAGATCACAGGCCGTGAGCAGTATCATCGCACTACTTAACCACCATCTACGCATGCGGCACCTCCACCGGCGGTACTTTCGGCGGGAAGAAATATACTGTCGCTTTACGCACGATCACATAAAACATAGGCGTCAGGATGAGGCCAAAGGCGGTCACCCCAATCATACCCGAGAAGACGGCGATGCCCATATCCTGGCGCATTTCGGCCCCTGCCCCCTTCGCGATGACGAGCGGAATCACGCCCATGATGAAGGCGATGCTCGTCATCAAAATCGGCCTGAGGCGCAGATGGCTCGCCTCAAGCGCCGCCTCCACAATGCTCATGCCCTGATGCTCAAGCTCACGCGCGAATTCGACGATCAGGATCGCGTTTTTACAGGCGAGGCCCACCAGCACGATAAATCCGATCTGGGTAAAAATATTATTCTCATGCCCGCTCAACCACACGCCCCAGATTGCGCCGAATAAACATAGCGGCACAATCAGGATCACCGCCAATGGCAGACTGAGGCTCTCGTATTGCGCGGCGAGCACCAAGAACACAAACAGCACGCATAACGGAAAGACAAACAGCGCCGTATTGCCTGCAAGAATCTGCTGATAGGTGAGATCGGTCCATTCGTAGGTCATGCCTTTGGGCAAGGTTTCATCGAGGATTTTTACCATCGCCGCTTGCGCTTGGCCGGAGGAAAACCCAACCCCGGCATCGCCGTTAATATCGGCCGAGCGGAAGGCATTGTAGCGCGTCGCGCGATCGGGCCCGTAGGTTTCGCTCACCGTGGCAAGGGCCCCCAGCGGCACCATTTGCCCGCTCGCGTTGCGCACTTTCAGTTGCGCAATATCGGCTTGATTATCCCGAAACGCTGCATCCGCCGATGCATAGACGCGGTAAGTACGGCCAAATAGATTCACATCGTTGATGTAAAACGAACCCAGATAGATTTGCAGCGTATCGAACAAATCGGCAAGAGCGATGCCCGATTGTTTGGCGCGCACGCGATTAATATCGACATTGAGCTGCGGCACATTGATTTGAAACGAACTGAAAACTTGTGCGAGCGCCGGGTTCTGATAGGCCTTGCCCATCACCTGCCCAACCACACCGGCCAGCGCATCGTAGCCCTGATCGCTGCGATCCTGAATCTGTAGTTTGAAGCCGCCAATGGTACCCAAGCCCTGCACCGGAGGTGGCGGGAAAATCGCCATAAAGGCACCTTCGATGCTGGCGAATTTCTGATTAAGCGCCCCGGTGATCGCACCGGCCGAAAGCTCCGGCGAGCGGCGTTTCTCAAACGGTTCTAGGCTCACGAACACAATGCCCGCACTGCTGCTGGTGCTGAACCCCGCGATTGATAAACCCGGAAACGCGACCGAGCTTTGCACGCCCGGCTGCTTGAGCGCGATCTCGGACATTTGGCGAATCACCGCTTCGGCGCGATCGAGCGAGGAGCCCGGCGGCAATTGCGCAAAGCCGACGAGATATTGCTTATCCTGCCCGGGCACATAGCCAGGGCGCACAATGTTAAAGCCAACGATCGTGAGGGCGAGCAGCACCACATAGAGAATCCCCAAGCGGAATTTTTTGTGGAACGTGCCCGCGACCACGTCGCGATAACGATCCGATAATTTGGCAAAGAATTGATTGAATAACGCGAAGCCTTGCGGCGCATTTCTGCCACGTCGTAATACCAGGCTGCGCAGCATCAGCAGTACTGCAATCGCCAGCGCCGCGCCCGCCAGCACCGTGGTGCCGATGAACCAGAAAATCACTCCCTTGGGTGGCGGGCCATGCATCGCCGGCGGGAACAGCTTCAGCAGCACCAGGCCCAGAATTGTGCCGGCAATATAGATGGCAGCGGCAATAAATACAAAGCGCGCATGCGCAAAAATAAAGCCAAATATTGTTTCGATCCCACGGGTGAGTTTATCCTTCGGTGCACCATGGGGTTTAAGCAAAATCGCCGCCAGTGCGGGCGAAAGGGTGAGCGAATTAAACGCCGAAATCACCGTCGAGATGGCGATGGTGAGGGCGAATTGTTTGTAAAACTGCCCAGTCAGCCCGCTGATAAACGCGATGGGAATAAACACCGCGCATAGCACCAGCGCGATCGCAATAATCGGCCCTGAGACTTCGCGCATGGCCTGATAGGTTGCCTCACGCGGGGTGAGACCGCGGCCAATATTGCGCTCGACATTTTCGACGACCACAATCGCATCATCGACCACGATCCCGATCGCGAGCACCAGGCCAAACAGGCTCAGCGCGTTGATCGAAAAGCCGAACAGATGCATCACCGCAAAGGTGCCGACGATTGAGATCGGCACCGCCAACAGCGGAATGATCGAGGCCCGCCAGGTTTGCAAAAACACGATCACCACAAGCACGACCAGAAGCAGCGCTTCGATCAACGTATGGATCACCGCATCGATCGATTGCTCGACAAAGCGGGTGGGGTCGTAGACAATATCGTAGGTTACGTCCTCGGGGAAATCGGCCTTGAGCCGCTCCATAGTGGCACGGACATTGGCGGCAAGCTCGAGCGCGTTGCTGCCGGGTGATTGAAAAATACCAAGACCAACCGCCGGCTTGTTATTGAGCAGCGAGCGCAGCGCATAATTATCCGCCCCCAGCTCGACCCGCGCTACGTCCTTCAGCCGCATCACCGCGCCTTTGCTATCGGCTTTGAGGATGATATCCTCAAATTCCGCAACGGATTTTAGGCGCCCTTGCACATTCACCGGCAGCTCGAAGGCAACCGTGCCATCATTCGGTTGCGCGCCGATGGTGCCCGCCGCGATCTGGATGTTCTGTTCGCGGATCGCATTCGTCACATCCGAGGCACTTAAATTGCGCGCCGCCATTTTGCTCGCATCGAGCCAGACCCGCATCGCGTAATCCCCGCCACCGAACACCTCGACCTGACCAATGCCGGCAATACGCGCGATTTGGTCCTTGACGTTGATGGTTCCGTAATTGCGCAGGTAGGTAATATCGTAGCGGTTATTGGGCGAAATGAGATGCACCACCATGATAAAATTCGGCGAGCTTTTTACCGTCGTCACACCGAGCTGGCGCACCACATCCGGCAGCCGCGGGGTCGCCTGGGCAACGCGATTTTGCACCAGTTGCTGCGCCAAATCCGGGTCGGTCCCGAGCGCAAACGTGACATTGATTTGCACCACACCGTCGGTCGTCGCCTGGCTATCCATGTAGAGCATGTTCTCAACGCCATTGATCTGCTCTTCAAGCGGCGCTGCAACCGTATCGGCAATCACTTTTGGGTTCGCACCCGGATAGACCGCGCGCACCACCACTTGCGGCGGCACCACTTCGGGATATTCCGAAACCGGTAGGACAAACACCGCAATGCTGCCGGCAATAAAAATGAAAAACGAGAGAACGCTCGCTAAAATCGGCCGGTCGATAAAGCGATGCGACAGTTCGAGCCCCGCCATGCTACGGCGCTTTCGGGGCGGCTGCCGGCGTAGCATCCGTGGCAGACGTTGGGTTGAGCGGTGCTAATGTTTGCATATCGACCACGGTGCCTTGAATTGCCGCGCCGGGATGCACACGCTGTAAGCCATTCACAATGATCTGCTCATCCGCCTTCAAGCCTTGCGTAATTATCTGCAAGCCATCCGCCAGTTTACCGAGCGTCACTTCGCGATACTCGGCCTTGTTACCTTCGCCCACCACAAACACAAATTTCTTGCTCTGGTCGGTGCTGATCGCCACCGGGTTGACGAGCACCGCCTCGGCCTGATCCGGCTTACCGATGCGCACGCGGGCAAACAGGCCCGGCAGCAATGTCGCATCCGCATTCTCGAGAATCGCACGCACGCGAATGGTGCCGCTGCCCGGGGTGATCTGGTTGTCGAACGAATGAATGCGCGCCGCAAGTGACGTTGCTTGCTGATTGCCAAGCCCCACCTCGACCGGAATGGTTTTGAGCTTCGCCGGCGCCACCCCCTGGATGGTGTTCAAATAGGTTTGCTCGTCGATATCAAAGCTCGCATAGATAGGGGAAACGCTGACAATGCTGGCAAGCAGCGGTGCGGCAGCGCCACCGGTTTCGACCAGGTTGCCTTCGGTGATTTCCGCACGACTGATTTTACCCGAAATGGGAGCACTGATGCGCGTGTAGCCAAGGTTCACCTGTGCGGTTTGCAACGCGCCCAGCGCTTGCTCATAGGCACTTTGGGTTTGTTCGAACTCGGCGCGCGAAATGGCTTTACTCTTGATGAGTGTTTGTGCCCGGACATAGGCAGCGTTGGCTTGAGTAAAATTTCCCTTAGCACTGGTCAACGCCGCTTCAAATGGGCGCGAATCGATGCCAAAAAGCAGGTCGCCTTTCTTCACCTGCTCGCCATCGGCAAAATGAATGGCGGTGATTTTTCCACTCACCTCGGGGCGGATTTCTGCCGCGCGCACCGCCTCAAAAATGCCGGAGAATTCGCTCCATTCGATCACCGGTTTTTGGATGACGGTGGCGATACTCACCACCGCGGCGGGGGCCGTCTGACCAGCGCTTGCAGCTTGGCCATCGGGTTTTTTACCGCTCGCAAAAATCCCCGGCCCGTAATAGATCGTCGCGACAATCAACGCGGCGAGTAGCAGCCATTTCAACCGCAACCGGCGCTTTTTATGCTCGATCACCATCACGCATCTCATCTTATTGTTATTGCGCCGCATCAAAGCGCGATCAGGCCCTTCACGTCAAGCTTTGAAGCATGCTTGCGCACAAAATTACCAAGATTTTAGGTGGCGTCGATCCCCCACATCGCCGCTGCGCGATGAATATGCGCACACAGGCCCAAAATTCGTACAAAAGACTAGCCAAGTGCACGAATTTCATCTATTGCGGCGCACCATGGGCGGATGACGCCTGCCGCAGAACCTCTAACCTACTGAATTATTTATGACCGAGCTTCGCAACATCGCTATCATCGCCCACGTGGATCACGGCAAAACCACCCTCATCGACGTGATGCTGCGTCAGGCCGGCACCTTCCGCGACAATCAGCGCGTCGAAGAGCGGGTGATGGATAGCAACGACCTTGAGAAAGAGCGCGGCATTACCATTCTCGCCAAATGCACGAGTATTCAGTGGAAAAACACCCGCATTAACATCATTGATACGCCGGGCCACGCCGATTTTGGCGGTGAGGTGGAGCGTATTTTGGGCATGGTCGATGGTGTGCTGGTGTTGGTCGATGCCGCCGAAGGCCCGATGCCGCAAACCAAATTCGTGCTGATGAAAGCACTCGCCCTGGGCCTGCGCCCGATTGTCGTCATCAACAAGGTTGACCGCCCGGATGCGCGCGTCGATGAAGTGCTCAACGAAGTGTTTGATTTGTTCGTGGCGCTTGATGCGAACGACGCGCAACTCGATTTCCCCGTCATCTACGCCTCGGGCCGCAATGGCTGGGCGGTGAAGGACCTGAACGATCCGCGCGAGAATTTGCACGTGATTATGGACGAGGTCGTGCGCTATGTCGAGGAGCCGGACGTGGATACCGACGCGACCTTCGCGTTTCTCGTCACCCTGATTGAGTCCGATAATTTCCTCGGCCGCGTGCTCACCGGAAAAATCGAGTCGGGCACCGCACGCGTCGGCATGCCGGTCAAAGGTATTCGCCTCGATGGCAGCGTGATCGAGCAAGGCCGCATCACGAAATTACTGTCCTTCGATGGCATCGAGCGCAACCCGGTGAGCGAAGCGCCCGCCGGCTCGATCGTCTCCATCGCGGGCTTGAGCGAGACCACGGTGGCCGATACCGTGGGGGCGATCGAGCTACAATCCCCGCTGCGCGCGATCCCCATTGATCCGCCGACCATGGCGATCACCATCGGTGTCAATGATTCGCCGCTGGCCGGCACCGAAGGCAGCAAAGTGACGAGCCGCATGATCCGCGATCGCCTCTTCAAAGAGGCGGAATCGAACGTCGCCATTCGCGTGAAGGAAACCGAAACCGCCGATGCATTTGAAGTCGGTGGCCGTGGTGAATTGCAGCTCGGCGTGCTCATTGAAACCATGCGCCGCGAAGGCTTCGAGCTTTCAGTAAGCCGCCCGCGCGTGCTGTTTCGTGAGGATGAATCCGGCAACCGCGAAGAACCCATGGAAGAAGTACAAGTCGATGTGGATGAGGCATTTTCAGGTATTGTCGTTGAAAAACTTTCGATGCGTAAGGGCAATATGACCGAAATGCGGCCGTCAAGCGGCGGTAAATTGCGCATGAAATTTGTCATGCCCTCACGCGGGATGATCGGCTATCAGGGTGAATTCATGACCGATACCCGTGGTTCGGGCGTGCTCAGCCGCATCTTCACCGGCTATGGCCCCTATAAGGGCGATATCGCCGGCCGCCGCAACGGTGTGCTGATTTCAAACGCCACCGGAGTCGCGGTGGAATACGCACTCTGGGGCCTTGAGGAGCGCGGCTTTTTGATTATCCCGGCCGGTGTGCGCATCTATGAAGGTATGATTATCGGCCAGCATAGCCGCGATAACGATTTGGAAGTCAACGCGCTGAAAGCCAAGCAGCTCACCAACATTCGTACCACATCGAAGGACGAAGCCGTGCGGCTCACCCCGCCGCGCATTCCCACCCTCGAACAGGCGATCGCCTATATCGAAGAAGACGAGCTGATCGAGGTGACGCCGAAAAATATCCGCCTGCGCAAACGATTCCTCGACCCCAATTTACGCAAGCGCATGGAAAAGGCGAAAAGCGCTTAGTATTGGTTTGCTCCAGGTTGGTCTACTGACCAACTTTGCGCGCTACTTCGTGGGCTCATGGCTGACTCGCGCTACTGCGCTCGATTGGAACGTAATATGCAAGATTCATCCCTGGTCATTGGTGGGCTTTACGAACATTACAAAGGCAAGCCCTACCGCGTGCTGGGCGTGGTGCGCCATAGCGAAACGCTCGAAGAGCTGGTGCATTACGAGTGCCTCTACGACAATCCGGATGGCAGATTCTGGGTCCGTCCACGCGCGATGTTCGAGGAGCAAGTAGTGATAAATGGGGTGACCCGTCCACGCTTTGCCTATCAAGGCCGTGCGGGCTGAAGCAGGCTCTCAGCAATGCGCGCTGCCTGCGCCCTTAGCTCCGGCACGGCAGTGGATTCCAACCATTGGCCAGTCATCATACTGCCAATTGCATAAAGGTTGGTGTACAAATTTCCCCAGGGCCGATAATGCGTATCGGCCGCAATCCCGATACAAGTCACGTGCGGCTCGACCATGCTTTCGGCGAGCATCTGCCGCCATAGCGGATCACGCGATTGTTGCAGGTTAAGCTGCGGCCCGGTGCAATTATAAATGCGTGACGCTGCGCCGTGCTGCAAAAATTGCTGCAACGCGCCACGTGAAATGCTGCGCAACGTACCTGCAGCAATTTCCGCCTCAATACGCGTGGCAATCTCGGGGGCCATCCGGTGGCGATGCGTGCTCCAATAGGTCATGACATGGCGCAGAAAGCGTCGCTGATCGGCGGTGCCGGCGCGCACCCACAGCGCCTGACTATGCGGGCGCAACGCATCGATCACGGCCCGCCAATCGCCGCCATCGGCCTGGTGCTTAGCGATCATGCGGCGCACAAAGCGCAGTAGCTCGCGCAGGGTTTTTTGCGCGAATAATTGCTCGGTATCGAATGCAAACATGCTGCGGATATCCGCATGCACTTGCGGCCATAACCCGCGCAACGACCCCGCAATAATTTCGCCCACATAGCCGTGGCGGCGCAGCGACAGCAGCGTATCCACCGACGTTAAACCGGTGCCGATTAAAACCACCGGGACAGTAAGCGCGCTCACGCCATCCATCGCCCCATCCGCCCAGGGGTCTTGAATAATCGGCGCACCCGGCGGCAGAGGCAATGGCTTATTTTCGTTGCCGGTCGCGAGCACGATGCGATCAAGCGCAATCGCATCCCCACGCGCGGTGAGCGCCGCGAGTGGTGATGGCTCGAGCGCCACCGCTGTACTTGGCACCAGTTTAATCACGAGTTTTTTTTGCGCCGCCAGTTCCTGCGTTTCACGCCAGATCGATTGCAGATACGCCCCATACAGCGCGCGTGGCACGAAATCCTCGGCGCTATAACGTACCGCACCGAGCCCAAGCGTTTGCTTGGCACGCGCCGCATCCGCACCCGCTAGCCATTTGATAAAATCATCCGGCGCATCGGCAAAGGCGCTCATGCGCCCGGCCACCACATTGAGCAAATGCTCGGGGTTGCGGGTACTGTAGGCCACGCCAAGCCCCTCCAACCGTTCATCGATGACGTAGAGCGTCATCGGCTCCGACGCGCGACGCACCAGGTTAGCCGCCACCATGAGGCCTGCAAAACCAAAACCGACGATGCCAATATGCTGCATGCGCTAGACGCTGTAATCGAGGTCGATCGCGTCGCGCCGCGCTTTGGGGATGCGGGTTTTCATGATCGCATACACCACCTCGATCTGGCGGCTGGCGGCGCGGGTGAGCAGGAAGGGAAACAGGCCATGGATGGTGAGCACGATGGTCACGTAAATAAAGCGCGCCGACATGGTGAGGGTGAACCATAAATGCTCGAGATAGGTCTCGCCCGTCAGGCGCGGATGCTCGGTAAACGCGGCATGAACATCCGCCGCCGCGGCCTGGGCTTTGCGGCGGTGCTCCTCACCGATCAGCCGCGACATGCCCTGCGTTACCTTTGCAATCAGCCGCTCACGCATATATCCCCCCTGCTTTGCTTCGCATGTAATGGGTTTTCGGGATAAGCGCAAGTGAGGCAAGCGGTGAGGCTGGTAGAAGGTGACCGCTTGCGGGAGGTTTTTAGTTTGGTGACCCCTACGCGACCGAACGCGAACTAATTAAGAGGTTAGAGGAGATACGCACCAATCGACAATCGCAGCTACAAGTTATAGGCTTAAAGCCATATTTAGTGAGGATCGCGTGATACAAATTTGTAAGCTTTGTGACCAGCCTAAAAAACTGATTAAAGCCCATATCATCCCCAAGTGGGCGATTGAATATATCAAAGAGGAAAACCATCTCTTTCAAATTGCCGGAGGCACAAAATCGCAGAAGGTTCAAGATGGATATAAAGATCCCAATATACTGTGCAGCGATTGCGACAATAAGAGGCTCGGGCCATATGATAGGTATGCAAAAGAATTTTTCGCTCAAGATTTCCAAAAGCAAATTAAACGAGGCATAGCATCTTCTGGGCGAGAAGTCGCGCACATCCCCATTGCTCAAATAGATTATGCGAAGCTGAAAATATTTCTGCTCTCTGTTCTATGGCGTGCCTCTATCAGTAGTCTTTCTCAATTTTCTACTATTCAGTTGGGTAAGTATGAAGACTCAATAAAAGGCATGATATTGAGCAAAAGAATTGCCGATGAAGACCTGTATCAAATAATGCTGGCAACATGGGAACCGCCCAAAGTTGGCATGGGATATGAGAAATCTATTTTGTACCCACGAAAAACAAAACGCGGGGGACTAAAATGCTATTCAATAATTATGGCTGGTTTTGAGGTTATTATAAAAGTCGGCCAAGCTCATACATCTCTACCGGCTGGAGTAAGAATGCACCCCAAAGGTTTTCATGCAGTAGTCACTAGCTTTGAAGACAGCACTATGGGCAAGTTAACCGAGAAAATTAAAGAAAAGAACCGCGCCAATAGGCTCGGCTTGCGAACTAATTAGAATGCTGAATTATAATGGATATTAAGCGATTTTCTTCATTTTGAAGAAATGGTGACCCCTACGAGATTCGAACTCGTGCTACCTCCGTGAAAGGGAGGCGTCCTAACCACTAGACGAAGGGGCCATGGATGGCGCATGCGCCGCCAAAACAGGGGGCTGATACAGCATGCGCGGGCGGGCAAGTCAAGGGATTTTCGAGCACGGCTCCTACCACCGCTAGGCCACAAGCGGAAACTGGATGGTCACCCGCGCGCCACCATGCTCGGCGTTGCTCAGGGTCAGCGTGCCTTTATGCTCCTCGACGCTGCGCTTGACGATGGCCAGGCCAAGCCCGGTACCTTTGGCGCGGGTGGTGACATACGGCTCGGTCAGGCGTGCCATCTGGTCGGCTGGAAAGCCCGGCCCGGTATCCTCGACAGTGAGGGTGATGGCGCTTGCGGTCGCATCGAGTGTCACGGTCACCTGTTTCTCGGGGGCGTTTTCCAAGGCCTCGGCAGCATTTTTCAGCAGGTTAAGCAAGGCCTGGCCAAGCTGCGCCTCGTCGCAAAGGAAAGCCAATGTTGGCGCACTGATCTGGCTTGAGAAACGCACCTGCGGATAGGATGTCTGCGCGGAAAAGATGGTTTTGCGCACCACCAACACCAGATCGGCCGTGCGAAATACCGAACTGGGTAGGCGCGCATAGGCGACAAACTCCTCGACCATATGGCCAATATCGCGGGTATGCCGGGCGATGGTATCGAGGTATTTATCGAAACTTTCTTGCTCTTGCGCACCTATGGCGTCGCGGAATTTTTTGCGTAAGCGCTCGGCCGAGAGGGTGATCGGCGTCAGCGGGTTTTTAATTTCATGGGCAATGCGCCGCGCCACATCCGCCCAAGCGGCAGTGCGCTGGGCCGACACCAGGGCGGTGATATCATCGAAGGTGACGATGTATTTTTCGATCACCTCGGCGAAGCGTTCGGCCGTGACCTGCACATGCAAGGTGACGCGCTTTTCGCCCACATCGACCACGAGCTGGCCGCTGACCACGCGCTCGGGCCGGGCCTCGGCCTCGCGCAATAATGGCTCGACCCCGGGCAGAACGCGCGCAATTTCGGTACCGTTGATGCTGGTGGCATGCCCCAATAGCTCGAGCGCGGTGCGGTTATGCAGGTTGACCCGATGGTTGAGATCGAGCGCGATCACCCCGGCGGAGACCCCAAGCAGCACCGCTTCGGTAAAGCGGCGGCGTTCATCCGCCAGGCGGTTGGCCTCGATCAAATCGCGGCGGGTGGATTCGAGCTGGCCGGTCATACGGTTGAAGGTGCGGCCCAGATTGGCGATCTCGTCGTCGCTGCGGCCTTCGGGGACACGCACGGCATAGTCACCCCCGCGCACATGTTCGGTCGCCGCCATTAGCGCGCGCAATGGCTCGATCAGGCGCACGGCAAGCAAAATCCCGGCCCATAAGGCGGTGAGCAAAATCAACAATGCAATCAGGATGAAGACGACAAAGAACTGCTGCTGCAAGGTCGCCAAATCGGTTTGTAACCGATGATATTCGCTGACCGTGCTGCGTGCCGTTTGCATATGCGCCACAACATTGGGCGCCACCACGCGCGACACCATTAAATAGTGACCGTAGACCGGGCTGATGCGCACTACGCCAACAATTTTATCCTGATTGTCGCTGAATACCGCCACTTGGCCGCTATCGGCGCGCGCTAATACTTCCTCCGGGAACTGCTCGAAAATGAGCGAGAAGCTGAGGGCCGTACGCGCCAGAACGCGCTGCCGATCGAACACAATCGCCTCGGATAAGTTACGCGCGTTGATTTGGGTGGTGAGAAATTGTGTCAGGTTGAGTGGGTTAGCGAAGGCCTCGATCTGGTTAGCCTGAATCGCCGCGCCCACGGCGAGCGCGTCGGTGCGGATCGCTTCTTTTCGCTCCTCGACATAGGCGGTAGCGACTTCGACCGAGCCTTCAAGCGCGCCGCTGACCTGATGATCGAACCAGGATTTGATACCGACATTGAAAAACAAGATCGAGAAGCTTGCAACAATCACGGTGGGGATAATCGCGATCGCGGTAAACATGACGATAATGCGCGATTGCAGCCGGGTGCCAAGTACCCCGTCATGGGCACGGCTCCAGAGCCGCCGGGCGCGGTATTGGACGATGGTGACCATCAGGATCAGCATGGCGGTGAGGTCGAGCAACACGAGCAGCACCGTGCGTTTGGGCGAGACACTGCCGAAATACGCCTGATCGGCTTTCAGCACCAGCGCCACTAAGCCAAAAAACAGCAGCAGCAAAATTCCCCCCAGCCACTTGCCGGCGGGCATACGGTAATGGGCGCGGGCCTCCTTCATGAAGGAGCGTGCGGGAGTGGCTGGATGATCGACCATCGTGATCACGCCGCGTCTTTCAGCATCAGTGATTTGGCGCTGATCGCAAGCAGACGCATTTTTTTGCGCAGCGTGTTGCGGTTGATGCCGAGTATCTCAGCGGCCTTGATCTGGTTACCCGCCGTCGCGCGAAGCGTTGCGGTAATCAAGGGTTTCTCGAGGCGCATCAGCAGCCGGTCGTAAAGGCCTGGCGGTGGTAAGGCATCGCCATAAGCGGCGAAGTAGCCGTCGATCTGGGTGGCAAGCCATGCCTCGATCACGGTACCAAGATTGCGCTCGCTGGTCACGCTCGCATTGGTACGGTGCAGGGTTAGCCCTTCGCTTGGCCGCCCATCCGCCACCGCCAGCGCGAGCGGTGGGCTCGGGGCAAGCACGGCGAGCACATCGTCGCCGGTCACCCGCTCATGGCTGACGAGCGCGCACAGACGATAGATGAGATGCTCCAGCTCGCGCACATTGCCCGGCCATGAATGAGCCATGAGCTCGGCCATTGCCGCCTGATCGAGCGTTTTGGCGCGCAAACCGCGGCGGCTGGCAAGGCCCATAAAATAATCGACCAGCAGCGGGATATCCTCGACATGCGCGCGTAGTGCAGGCAAGGCCAGCGGCACCACATGCAGCCGGAAATAGAGATCTTCGCGGAAGTCACCACGCGCGACCAGCGCCGCCAGATCGCGGTGGGTGGCGGCGATCACCCGCACATCGGTCGGAATCGCTTTCGTGGCGCCGATGGGGGTCACCTGTTGCTCCTGCAGCACGCGCAACAGGCGTGTCTGCGCCTCCATCGGCATATCGCCAATTTCATCGAGAAACAGCGTGCCGCCCATCGCTTGCTCGAAAGCGCCGATCTGTTTACTGTGCGCGCCGGTGAAGGCACCTTTCTCGTGACCAAACAGGGCCGACTCAATCAGCTCACGCGGGATGGCGGCCATATTGAGGGCCACAAACGGCTTGGCTTTGCGGCGCGATAAGGCATGCAACGCCTGGGCCACGCGCTCCTTGCCCGTACCACTTTCGCCACGGATGAGCACAGTCAGATCATTCCCGATCAGCTTGGCGAGGGTGGCGAATACCTGTTTCATGGCCGCTGATTTGCCGACTAACACGAGGTCGTCGCTGATACGCACCATGCCCTCTGAGTCGTCAGTCGTGAGTCGTGAGTCGTGAGGATGGTTACTAACACCTAAGGACGGATGACTGACGACTCGCTCAAGTGCCCCCATGAGCACCTCAAGATCAAACGGCTTGGGCAAAAACGTCACCGCGCCCAGCTCCTGCGCCTTGGCGGCATTGAGCAGCGTGTTATGCGCACTCATCACGATCACCGGCATCTCGGGGCGTTTCATCCGCCAGCGGGCGAGGCCGTCGAGCCCATTACCACGCGGCATGGTAACATCCGTCACCACGGCGTCGCCCAGGCCTTGCGCCACCCAGGCATCAATGTCGGAAATGGTATCGCTCGCCATCACGGTGTAACCGGCTTGCTTCATGGCACGGCTGAGCACCGTCAGGATCGCCGCATCGTCGTCGGCAAGCAGGACGGTTTTTGGGTTCGATTGGAGGGAAACATTCATCGCTGCCTCGCTTTTCTTTACATGGCAGCACCCCAAGCGCTGCCTATTTTTTAGGCAAACTAGCAAAGCCGCGCGCGCATGGCAAGCGCTGCCTCGTGATTCGGTCATAGCGCGCACCCATGCGTCGTCGCTATTTTCTTTGCTTGGCAAAGTGGGATTGGTTGGCTAAACGCTCGCCATGATCGCATGAATAGAATCTCGTTTATTGATTTGGAGAACCGCATGACCGCTGCCACGAAAACCAAAAGCAAATCGAACGCCAAAGCTGAACTGCTCGGCAAAACCGTTGAGCATATCGATTTCACCAGCTTCGATGCCCGCCCGATCATCGACGGCATGACCAACATGAGCTTCACCAGCCGCGACCTTGCGCGCGCCACGAGCATTTATAACCAAATGCTGGCCGATAAAGACTGCTCTGTCATCCTCACCCTCGCGGGTAGCACTTCGGCTGGCGGCTGCATGAAGCTCTACGCTGACCTCATCCGCTTCAACATGGTGGATGCGATTGTGGCCACGGGTGCCAGCATCGTCGATATGGATTTCTTCGAAGCGCTGGGCTTCAAACATTACCAAGGTTCGGCTTCAGGGCAGGACGACAAATACCTGCGCGACCTCTATATCGACCGTATCTACGACACGTATATCGATGAAGAAGAGCTGCAAGCCTGCGACCATACGATTCTTGAGATCGCCAACTCGCTTGAGCCACGCGGTTACAGCAGCCGCGAGTTCATCCGCGAGATGGGCAAGTGGCTGGCCAACGGCAACGCCAAGAAAAAAGATTCCCTCGTGCAGCTCGCCTACGAGCATAACGTGCCGATTTTCTGCCCTGCGTTCGTCGATTCCTCGGCCGGGTTTGGCCTCGTGAAGCACCAGGTCGATAACCCCAAAAAGCACATGATGCTCGATGCCATCGCCGATTTCCGCGAACTGACGGACATTAAAATCAAAGCCGGCACCACGGGCCTGCTCATGGTCGGTGGCGGCGTGCCGAAGAACTTCACCCAAGACACCGTGGTCTGTGCCGAAATCCTCGGCCATGACGATGTGGCGATGCATAAATATGCCGTGCAGGTGACGATCGCCGATGTGCGCGACGGCGCATGCAGCAGCAGCACCCTGAAAGAAGCCTGCAGCTGGGGCAAGGTCGATACTGCGCTTGAGCAAATGGTGTTCGCCGAGGCAGGTTCCGTCATGCCACTGATGTGCTCGGACGCCTATCACCGTGGCCATTGGAAGAACCGCGCCAAGCGCGAATTCGCGAAGATGTTTGCGTAAGAAAAAGGCGGGAATCCACTTCAAGAAATAAAAGCGATTCTCGCCTTCGTAGGAATGACAAAATTGTAAGATTTCGACTATACGTTTCGTTTGGGTTTATTAACGTATAGTCCTGGGTGCATTTCTGGGTGCATTTTTCGTTTCCACAACGTTCGGAGTTTTAGGATCTTCCAACCACGTTTGTAGGGCCGCAGCTACCTTGAGGCTGTCTACGACCTTACCCACATCTTTTACGTCACCTTTATCTAGGTAGTTGTCTAAAATACTGTCTGTTTCGTCGCTAATAAATTTAAGTGCGGACTTTTTATGAATTTTGCGATCAAGTGTGCCGTCAGCAGCATCCATACCACGAATAAGCCTATCCGCCTCGGCCTGTGCATTGTCCTGTGGATTTCTAGGCTTTGTCATAAAAATTCTCCATTTTTTAGGGTTAATTGCCAGATTAGTAGTCTCTGCAGAGTACCCCCCCGTTAATTTTCCATTAATAAATGCTTAAAATTTGATGAATCTGGCGGGTTTTTTAAGAAAAATGAGGAAATAAGCCTGATCGATACCCCCAATCTCTCATGCATCACTTGACATAATTACAAATTTGTAGTTACATTATTGTAATTACTGGCGAGGTGTCGTGAAATTTGAGTGGGACGAGCGCAAGAATCAATCCAACATCGCTAAGCATGATGTCGATTTTGCCATGGCGCGCGAGGTATTCTGTGATCCGTTCTACCTATCGACGATTGATGAGCGCTGTACACAGGAAGAACGGCTACAAGCACTGGGAATGACCAAGGCCATTGTGTTGCTGCTAGTCGTGCATACGCATGTCACCGATGATAATGAGGAAGTGGTACGCATTATCTCGGCGCGCCGGGCAACCAAACAGGAACGGAGAATTTATGAAAAACGCAAACGCTGAAAAAAAGTCACGCATCGCTCGTCTCAAGGCCATGACCGACGAGGACATCAACCTCGAGGATATTCCTGAACGGCTGAACTGGGATGGAGCCGTACAGGGCATGTTCTATCGCCCCATCAAACAATCGGCGACCATCCGCTTTGATGCCGATATTCTCGCCTGGTTCAAGGCCAACTCGCCGAAATACCAGACCGCGATCAATGCCGCCTTGCGCGAGTATATTGCCCAGAAGAGCAAACGCTAAAAGCTCAAATGCTGCACTGCACACCCACCTATAAAAATTGCTAGCAAAGCGCGTGGGCGCTGCTAGGGTGGCGGCCGTTTTAGCCCCTAGCGGGTAACGCATGAGGTAAATTCCATGGCTGGCGCAGACGTTAAAGAATTTACGATTTTTGGCCTCAAAATGTGGCAGCAGGTGATTTTATGCCTGATTTTGGGCATTATCACTGGCTTTGTGCTGAAGGAAGATGCGGCGGGGTTCAAAATCCTCGGCACGATTTTCATCAACCTCATCAAAATGGTGGTGGTGCCGCTGATTTTCCTCGCCCTCGTTTCGGGCATGACCAGCATGGGCGATGGCGCAAACTTCAAGCGCGTGGGCATGAAAGGGGTTGGCGCGTATTTGTTTACGGCCGTGTTTGCGGTCATCATCGGCCTGACCGCTGGCACCTTGTTCGAGCCGGGGCTTGGACTGCATGTCAACATCAACGAATTTGCCAGTGGCCTGCCCGCCGCGGCGGAGGCCCCACCGCCGACGGTGAAAGACTTCCTGCTCAACCTGATTTCGACCAACGTCTTTGCCTCGTTCGCCGAAGCCAACCTGCTGCAGGTGGTGGTGTTCTCGGTGCTGTTTGGCATCACCATGAACATGATGGGCGAAAAAGCCGCCCGCCCCCGTCAGGTGATTTTTGATTTCGGCCAGATTGTTTTCAAAATGATCGAGTATATTGTGCGCCTCGCCCCCATGGCGGTGTTTGGCTTTATGGCCTGGTCGGTCGGCACGCAGGGGGTTGAAATCATCAAAATTCTGGCCAAGCTGTGCGCCGCAGTGATTGCGGCCTGCGCGTTCCAATACGTGCTGTTCGGTGTGCTGATCGGGGTGATCGCTCATCTCAACCCGCTGGTGTTTTACCGCAAGCTGGTGGCGACCCAGCTTATGGCCTTTTCGACCAGTAGCTCGAAAGCAACCCTCACTACGGCGATGCGGGAATCGGAAACCAAGCTTGGCGTGAGCGCGCAATCGACCCAGTTTTTGTTACCGCTGGGCGCTTGCATCAACATGGATGGCACGGCGATTTACCTTGGCATCTGCGCCCTGTTTTTTGCCCAATTCTTTGGCATCGAGCTCACCATGCTCGATTACGGTGTACTACTGCTCACCTGCACACTGGGCTCGATCGGTGCGGCAGGCATCCCTTCTGGCTCGATTATTTTTATGGGCATGGTGCTGCATTCGGTCGGCTTGCCGATTGAGGGCATTGGCTTATTGCTCGGCGTTGATCGTGTGCTCGATATGCTGCGCACAACCATTAATATCACCGGCGATTGCGCGATCACGCTGATTGTCGATGCGACCGAAGGCACCCATAACAAAGAAGTGTATTATAGTTAGGGTTTAGGGGTTAGGGGATAGGGTTTAGTCACGCCAATCTCTATTTTTACTAATCCCCAATCCCTAATCCCTACCTTGCCCCCTAACCCCTAAACCCTGGCCTCCTATGCGCTTTCCCTTTCAAATGTTTCGTACCGTGCCGCAGTTCGATTTTGTCGGCTACCGCAAGGTGGGCTTTGCCATTACCATCATCGGCATCATCGCAACCGCTATCTCGCTCATGGTAAACGGCCTTAATTTCGGCATCGATTTTTCCGGTGGTGTGGTGATGGAAGTGCGCACCGAACAGGTGGCCGATATCAGCAAAATGCGCGCGCTGCTTGATGCATCGACCAACAAAAACGCAAGCCTGCAATCCGTCGGCACGGATGGGCGCGAGGTGATGATTCGCCTGAAGCCCGAGGGTGACGCTAAGCAAAACGAAGTGGCGCAAGCCGTGCGCGCCACGCTTGATGCGGGCTACGGCGCGCCGATTGATTATTTACGCACCGATTATGTTGGCCCGCAAGTGGGCGGCGAACTGATTCGCGGCAGCTTCATGGCCCTCACCTTTGCCATGCTCGCCATGGCGCTTTATTTGTGGTTTCGCTTCGAATGGCAATATGGGGTCGGCGGTATTTTGGCCCTGCTGCACGATGCGATTCTCGTTGTCGGTTTTTATTCCGTCACCCAAATCGAGTTCAACCTCACGTCGGTGGCGGCCCTGCTCACCGTGATCGGCTATTCGATCAACGATTCCGTCGTGATCTATGACCGCGTGCGCGAGGATTTGCGCAAGTTCAAGGTCAAGCCCATCCCCGAGGTCATCAACCTGGCCTGTAACGAAACGCTGGCGCGCACCTTCCTCACCGGCGGCACGGTGCTGGCCGCTCTCACCGGGCTTGTGATCTTTGGTGGCGATGTGCTGTTTGGTTTCTCAGCGGCGATGATTTTTGGCGTGATTGTCGGCACCTATTCCTCGATTTATGTCTCCTCGACGATTCTGGTTTACATGAACCTGCGCCGTTCGGAAATGGCCAGCATCAACGCGTAGTGTCCTCGTTCAATAACGGAGTTTCTCGATGCATTTCGTCCGCCATGCCGTCCTTGTGCCACTGCTACTGGTGCTGGGCAGCTGTGCTAGCGTCACCGACAAATACCCCTACCCGCCCCAGTTCGTAAGCGTTGAGGAAATATGCCCTTGCGCATTGGGCGAGCCGATCGCGGATGGCTCGCTGGCGCAGAAAAAGGAAATCGCCAATATTCTCGCCCGTCAGGCACAGCTGAGCGATGCCGATAAAACGCGCATCATGGCCGAGGACCATATCACTCCGTCGATGATGATCACCCCCGTACTTGGCGATCATTACAGCGAAGCGACCCACCCGGCGCTGTTTACCCTGCTGCGCCATAGCGCGTCGGACGCCTGGCGCATCGGCGATGCGACGCAGGATTATTGGGGCCGCACCCGCCCCTGGCTGACGGACGATCGGGTGACGCTCTTGGTCAAGCCCATCACCCGCCCGAGCTACCCCAGCGGCCATAGTACCACCAACCATATCTGGGCACATGTGCTGAGCGAGCTATTCCCACAGCAACGCACCGCCCTTTTCGCGCGGGCGATGGCCATCGGCCAGCACCGGGTCGATGGTGGGGTGCATTACCCAAGCGACGTGCTCGCCGGCAAGCGCCTTGCCGCCAGCATCTATGATGTCATGCGCGACCATCCCGAATTTAAGGCCGAACTCGCTGCCGCCCGCACCGAGTTGCGTGGGTATTAGGCATACACACCGGCAACCCTCTGGTTTTTGTCATTCCCGGCGCTTTTCCTTAATATGAAGGCCTTACCGCGGCAACCCGACATGAATTGTCATCAAAGCTTCATACTGTTGCGGCGTATTTATGGTAGGTTTGTGAACTGTTCTAATTCAAGAAAGGTTTAAATTATGGGTGAAGTTACTGATTCTGATGCGTCCCCAGAAGGCACACCGTCGCTTACGGCTCTTAGAGCGCTAGTTAAAGCTACGGGGGGGACTATAAGTGAAGAAGCGTCAAACAAACTGCTTTATGCAAGAGCGACTGCCCAACCACTGTCAGCAATCGTGCATCTTAATCTTGGGAATAACATTCCTGGTATCTATGCTCCCATCCGCAAACCAGATCTAGATCAGCTGAAATTACTGAATAGGGCACTTGGAGAAACTTGCGGTCTGCCCAAGGCATCTGGCAAGATATTTCCACTTTTCTCACTTGATCAGAAACCACATCTTATTGGCTTTCAGACAATCGATAGCGATCTTGTTACGGCACTGCAAGATAACTTCGGCCTTTCAAATTCGGTTAATGTCAATGGCGCTTCACGTTTTGACGTAAACGCAATCCTATCACTCAGCAGCAAGTTAGGCCAAGATGGTATCGTGCGTGGCGGCGTTGGGAAAACCGGTGTTGTAGGAAGCAATAGGCCTGATGGCAGCTTTCGAGCCAAGCATAACCCCATCGGACGTTCTACCCCACGCGCCGAAGGTCCGCCCGGAGTGGGCACATAAACGCTAAACGGAATTCAGCGAACCCCTAATTCCCACTCAAGCGGCGGATTTCTTTTTCGACCAGGCTTTGCACCAGGGCGGGTAAATTACCGTCGAGCCATTCTTTGAGCATAGGCTTGAGCGACTCGCGCACTAGATCCTCCACTGTCGCGCCCGAGCGAAATGCAGCGCCGGGCAGCACGGTATGGGTCGGCTCGGGCCGGTGGGCGAGGGCGTTCAGCGCGGCGACGGATGCAGCAAGCGTCGTGTCCGACATCAGCGGTTCCGATACTGGCGGGGTTGGCGCCGCCCTCACCGGCTCAGGCTCAGCCGCGATCGGCTCCGGCGTGGCGGGTGCGGCAAACAACGCGTCGATATTATCCTGCGCGCTGGGTGTTTCAACCACGGGTGCGGGTGGTGGTGTTGGCTCGGCAAACAGGGCGTCGATCGCGTCCTGCCCGGCTTTTTCAGGCTCGGCAGCAACCACGGGCACGGCGGCATCCTCGGCCAGCAGTTCGGTCAGCTCGAGCACGTCGGACCCTGGAATCACGGGCGCGGGCTCGCCCTCATCGGCGATGATGCGCTTGATCGATTGGAGGATGTCCTCCATCGACTGGTCGGCTTCTTTCGCGGGCTCGGCCATGCATGCTCCATGAATAAGCAATACGTTACGCTACCCATCCCCCCTCACGCAAGGATTTTTCGAGCGCTGTGAAGAACTGCGCAATGCGGGCCTGATGCGTGCAGCATTCGCGATACAGCTGGGCGATGAACGCGCAGACCCAACCCGCTAGCTTACGCGTGGGCGAGTTCGATCTGCACCACGTTGGTGCGACCAATCGAAAAGGCCGAGGCGCAAATGGCAAGGTAGAAGCGCCAGTTACGGATGAATTCCTCGCTATAACCCATGCCTAAAATCGCCTCGCGCTTGGCATCAAACCGATGGAGCCACTCGCGCAGCGTGCGGGCATAATCCTGACCGAACTGATAAACCTCGCGCACAACGAGCCCGGCCTTGGCCGCTTCGGCGCGGAAGGTAGCAATCGAGGGCAGCATGCCGCCCGGAAAGACGTAATGGCGGATGAAGTCGCTGCATTTGCGGTAGTCTTCGAAATTCTCGTCGCGCACGGTGATGGTCTGGATCACGGCGCGGCCGCCATGTTTAAGGTTTTTGCGGATGGCATTAAAATAATCCGGCCAATAGCGCTGACCGACGGCCTCGAACATCTCGATCGAGACGATCATGTCGAAGGCGCCCTTGGTATCGCGGTAATCTTGGAGTTTAATGTCGGCACCCTTACCAACGCGGGCCTTGGCAAAGGCATGCTGCGACGGCGAAACGGTGATGCCGGTGGTGTGGTGACCGGCGTTTGCGGCCTCTTCGGCAAAGCCACCCCAGCCGCAGCCAATCTCGAGAATATCGGCCTTCGTGGTATCGAGCTTACCCAAAATGCGGCGGTATTTATTGCGCTGGGCGGTGGCCAGATCCGCCGCACCGTCATACAGCGCCGAGGAATAGGTCATGGTCTCATCGAGCCAGAGCTGGTAAAAATCATTGCCCACATCGTAATGGGCTTTGATGTTGCTGCGGCTGCCTTTGCGGCTATTGCGGCGCACGATGTAGTTATAGATCGCAAAGATGCGGCGGTTAAACCAGTTGCCATGCGCGAAATGCTCGAGCTGCTCCATGTTCAGCAAAAACAGCGCGACAAGGTGCTCGATATTATCGGTCTCCCAGCGCTTATCGATATATTCTTCGCCGAGGCCAATATCGCCGCGGGTGATGAGGCTTTTGACCACCCCCCAGTGATGGAGCACAAAGGTTGCCTCGGGCCCGGCTTGCGCACCTTGGTACGTATGGGTTTCACCCTCGGGCGTGGTAAAGTGGAGCGTACCGAATTCGATACTCGCAAAGCCTTTCATCAGCCGGTTTTTGATAAAGTTGGTCGGTAGAAAACTCATCTTGTAACCTCGGTAGTGGGTGGAGCCGGTTTGCGGTGGTAGACAATGCCCTTACGGAGCAGTTTTATCGCCTGAAAATGGATTAAGCCAATCACTTTTAGCGTCACCAGTGGATAACGGATAAAGTGATAGATCAGCGCGCGGTCGGTGAGTGACTGGCGTTTGCCCGTCATCGCGGTGGTGAGCAGCAAACCATCGGCATCGTGATGGTTGATCCAGATGCCGATTTTTTCCTCACCATACGCGAAGCGAAACTCGTAATGCCCCTCGATCGGAATAAACGGCGAGACATGGAATACCTTGTTCGAGGTCAGCCAGTCATCGGCACCGATCATGCGCCCATCCGCATGGTAGGAGAGATAGCAATGCCGCTCGCCAAAGGTGTTATGCACCTCGGAAACGACGCAGGCGAGTTCGCCATTTTTGCTCAAACAAAACCAGAAACTGACCGGGTTAAAGGCATAACCCAGCACCCGTGGCATGGTCATCAGCACCACGTCACCATCGGCATGGGTGATGTTCCAGGTGGCCAACAGATCACGAATCCAGTTGCGCCATTCGCCCGCGGCAATCCCGTGGTCACGCGCTTTGAGGCTGAACAGATTCATGCGCTCGAGCGATAAGAGGTGCAGTTTTTTTAGCCATTCAAGCGCCGCAAGCGGCAGGCACAGGTAATAGACATGGTAGCTGAACGCGTTTTTTTTTGGCCTTACGCGAGCATGGCTCACCCGTGCAACAAACAATGCATGACTTAAGCCCACGGGATGGTTTCTCCCATCGATCGGGCGACATTGACCGCACTCGTCAAGCCGTCCTCGTGGAAACCATAGCGGGTGTAGGCACCGGCAAACCAGCATTGCTGCGCACCTTGCAGACTGGGCAGCTGCGCTTGTGCCGCCATCGCCTCACGCGTGAACACCGGATGGGTGAAGACATGATGATCAAACAGCTTATCCTTGGGAATCTCATGCAGCGGATTCAAGGTTACAAAGAGCGGCTTTTGATGGTCGATGCCTTGCAGCAAATTCATCCAATAGGTGACGGCGATATGCGGCGTGTCACCCAGCGTATCGGCATGATAGACCCAACTCGCCCAACAGCGTTTGCGCTTGGGCATCACACGCGTATCGCGATGCAGGTAGGCATGATTGGTCTGGTAGGTGAAGGCGCCAAGAATGCGGCGCTCATCGTCGCTCGCATCGCTCAACATCGCCAGTGTTTCGTCGGCGTGGCTCGCGAATACTACGCGGTCGTAGCGAATTTCTTCGCCGCGCACATCGCGCACATAGACGCCGTCGCTTTCGCGGCGCACCGCGACCACCGCGCAATCGGTGCGGATATGGTGCTGAAACGGCGCGATCAAGCGACGCATATATTCCTGCGAGCCACCGGTGACCGTGCGCCATTGCGGCTGACCGGAGAAGGCCAGCAGCCCGTGATTTTCAAAAAAGCGGATGAAGCTGCGCGCCGGAAATTCGAGCATGGTCGCCGTCGGGCAGCTCCAAATCGCGCCGCCCATCGGCAACAGGTAATTGCGCAAAAACGCCTCACTCAAGCCCAGCGACGCAACCAGCGCACCCAGCGTGATATCCGGCACATCATCAACCATCGCGCGAGCAGATCGGTTGAAGCGGATCACGTCGCGCAGCATGCGATAAAACGCTGGGCTGAGCAGGTTACGCCGCTGGCCGAACATACCATTGAGATCACGCGCGCACCATTCGAACGCGCCGCGATTGATGGTGGCGGCAAAGGTCATGTTGCTTTCGTGGGTGGGCACATGAAGCTCGGCAAACAGGCCGATTAAGTTTGGGTAATTGCGCTCATTATAGACAATAAAACCCGTATCAACCGGGATCGACACCCCGTCGTAATCGACCGTTTTGGTTCGGGTATGGCCGCCGGTGATGGCGTTTTTCTCGTACAGCGTGATGGTATGGTTTTTATGCAGCAGGTGAGCGGTGCCCATGCCCGAAATGCCACTGCCGATAATTGCGATCGATGCCATGTGGTGATGTTTCCGTAAGCGTTAGAGGAGGATGACTGAACAACGTACGCGCGCAAGCGCGCGCTTGTCTATAAGCCAGCTATAGAGCAGGGAAAAGCAAAAACGAAATTACTTATACGCAATGTTAGGGGTTCACGGCGCTTTCTCGTTGCCAAGCGCTGATTCCTTGATTATTTTTCGGCCATGATCCACCCATGAAAGTACCTCAGCATGATGCCTCGTTTGCGCGCCATTCTCAGTGCCACTAGCCTACTCTTCACCTGCGCCTGCACGGCACTGCTCAACGCTTCGGTGCCAAGCAGCGGCTATCGTGTGGTAAGCGATGTGGCCTATGGCGACGACCCACGCCAGACGCTGGATATCTACATCCCCGATGGCATCACCACCCCACGCGATGTGCTGGTATTTTACTACGGCGGTAGCTGGAAAATGGGCGATAAATCCGATTATAAATTCGTCGGCGAGGCCTTCGCCAGCAAGGGCTACGTGACGGTGATTGCCGATTACCGGCTGTACCCACAGATTTATTACCCCGAATTTATGCACGATACCGCCCGTGCCTTTGTCTGGGTGCATGACCATATTGCCAAGCATGGCGGCGACGTGAATAACATCTTCGTCAGTGGTCACTCCGCCGGGGCGTATAATGCGGTGATGCTGAGCGTACACCCCGAGTTTCTCAAGGCTGCAGGGGGTAAGCGCGAATGGATTCGAGGCACGCTGGGTATCGCCGGTCCGTATGATTTTCTACCCTTCACCGATGCGGATGTAATCGGTGTCTTTAGTAGAGTGAAGGACGCGGATACGCAGCCGATCAATTTTATCACCGGCCGCTATGCGCCGATGTTTTTAGCCACCGGCAATGACGACGATGTGGTCGGAGTTAAAAACTCGGTCAACGTCACCAAGAAGCTTGAGGCGAACGGCTCACCGGTCGAGCTGAAACGCTATGACGGCGCCGACCATGTCGATATTATTCTCTCGACCGCGCGCGGCTTTCGCGGCATCACCCCCTTGCGCGAAGATATGGTCGATTTCATGAACCGACACCGTGCCCCATCTTCCGCCACCTTGCCGAAATAAGGAACCATTATGACTAGCCCGATGCATCGTTTTATTGCGCGCGACGTGATGCGCGACTCGCCGACCATGAACGCCGCGGCGATGGCAGATGCCGCAAAAGCTCGCGGCAAAGCGGTCGAGATTGTCACCATCGGCGACCTCTTCCCCAAGCCGGCGCACGAGGAAGTCGAGGGCTGGGTGAAGACACTTTATGCAGATGCCACAACACCCGAACACGCGAACGACGCCAAATTTTCAAGCCTGCGCGAGGAGGCCAAACGCTACGCCTATTCTGAAACCACGGGCCTGCCCTCGTTACGCGCAACGGCGGCACACTGTTTCAGCCGCGACACCGGCATGGTGGCAACCGCCGCCGATATCTGCATCGGCACCGGCGGAAAAGGCGCGCTCAACGGCGCACTCGCCGTGTTCAAACCCGGTGACGTGGTGCTGTTCGCCGCCCCCTGTTGGCCAACGAATTACGACATGTTCCCCGCCGGGGTGGTGCTGGTCGAGATCGCAACCGGCGACGGATTATTGCGCGCAGCGCAACTCGCCGAAGCGCTTGCCACCTACCCCGAACCGGCGGCTATCCTCATCAACGCGCCATGCAACCCGACCGGGGCGAACTATACACATGCGGAACGCGAGGCTTTTTTTGCGACCGTCGCGCGCTTGACCAAAACCACCGTGGTGCTGAGCGACGACCCCTACGGCAAGCTGGTGTTCGATGAAGCAGCGTATAACATCACCACCGTGCTTCACCGTGGTGAGGCAGAGAAATCCTTATTCACCGCCGGTCGCCTGGCCTGTTTTCGTACCGTCTCGAAGGAGTATGGCTTAGCGGGCTTGCGCGTCGGCATGGTGATCTCGAAGCATGCGGGCATGGTGAATTCCCTCAAACGCTGGAACGAGAATAAAGGCGGCGGCATGGGCGTTGAGGATCAGCTCAAGGCGCAAGCGGCACTGCTGTATGGCGATGATTTCATCACCCGCACGGTCGCAACCTTACTGCAAAAACGCGCACTCCTGATCGAGGGCATCGCTGGGCTGAACTATGCCAGTATGGCGGCACCGCGCGGGACGATTTATGGCTGGGTGAATTTCGCCAAACTGAGCGGTACAACCGTGCCCGCAAGTGCCTCGGAAACCGGTGCGGCTTATACCATCGATTCGCCCGCTATGATGATGCGCTATCTGGTCAATGTGGCCGGCGTGTGCGGCGTACCGGGCGGGCCATTCTATGCGCCCGATTCACCAAATGCGGGCGATGACTGGCATATGCGCCTGTCGTTTTGTGTCGCCGAAGCATCGCTAAAAACCGCACTAAGCAATCTGGCCAGTGCCGAAAAGTTACTCATCGCCGGCAAGTCACACGCGGCGTAACTAAGCCCTATTCCTCGGCCAGTTTTTGCCAGGATTGGGTGACGGTATCGTAGATCGATAGCTCACCGAGCGCGACATCGAACCAAGCGCCGTGCAGGGTCAGCTCACCGCTCGCCACCAGCCGCGCAATCCAGGGAAAGCTGTCGAGATTCTCGAGTGAATGCACAATGCTCGCGCGCTCGACCATGGTGGCATGTTGATGCGCACTGCAACCTTCGGGGCATGGCACACTCGCTGCGACATCCACTACATCGGCCATCCATTTGCCGATGAAGTCGGACTTGCTTAAAGGGTCGACCCCTTCAACCACCGCCGCAATGCCACCACAGCGGCCATGACCCATGACGACGATGTGTTTTACACCCAAGCCATGCACCGCAAATTCGAGTGCAGCCGATGTCGAATGCCGCTCGCCATCCGGCGCATAGGGCGGCACCAGATTGGCCACATTGCGCACCACGAACAGTTCGCCTGCCGACGCATCAAAAATCGTTTCCGGCGCCGCGCGTGAGTCGCAACAGGCAATCACCATCGTGTGCGGTTTTTGGCTTTCGACCGCCAGGCGCATATAGCGTTGGGCATGCCGCGCATATTTGAACTGGCGGAACTTGGCGTAGCCTTGCGCAAGTGTCGCGGGAAGTAGTGTGCTATCGTGTGTCATCGTTCCTCGTGATTACACTATGTGTGATAGTTGCGAAAGCCGATATCCAGTACAATACACAGCGCTGGATGCCAGCTTTCGCTGGTATGTCCAGTCAGATATCCGCGAACACATGGGTTTCCGCTGCCGCACCGGGGTGCGTCACCGCGCCATGCTCGGCGCTACCGACGGTTTGCGCGTATTTCCACAGCGCGCCGGAGTTATAATCGGTCGCGCGTGGTTTCCACTTGGCGCGACGGGCCTCTAGTTCCTTCGCGGTAAGCGCCACGGAAATAGTGCCTTTGGTCGCATCAATGGTAATCACATCACCATCCTTGAGCAGGGCAATCGGGCCACCGACCGCCGCCTCGGGGCCGACATGGCCGATGCAGAAACCACGCGTGCCACCCGAAAAACGCCCATCCGTAATCAGCGCTACTTTATCGCCCACTCCCTGGCCGTAAAGTGCGGCGGTGGTACTCAGCATTTCGCGCATGCCAGGGCCACCTTTGGGCCCTTCGTAGCGGATGACGATCACATCCCCCGCTTTATATTTTTTGGCTTTCACGGCGGCGAAAGCATCCTCCTCGCAATCAAAACAGCGCGCGGGGCCCGTGAATGTGAGGCTCTTCAAGCCCGCCACTTTGACGATCGCGCCCTCGGGTGCGAGGTTGCCTTTGAGGGTGACAACGCCACCTTCACGGCGAATCGGTTTGCTATAATGATAGACCACGTTTTGCTCGCGCGGGAATTTCACCGGCTTCAAATTCTGGGCAATGGTTTTGCCGGTCACGGTCATGCAGTCACCATGCAAAAAACCGCCATCGAGCAGGGTTTTCATCACCACCTCGACCCCACCGACGCCATAGAGATCATAGGCGGTGTATTTGCCTCCGGGCATGAGGTCGGCGATATAGGGCGTGCGTTTGAAAATTTTGCCGACGGCATGCATGTCAAAATCGATCCCCGCTTCGTGGGCAAGTGCTGGCAAATGCAGCGCCGCATTGGTCGAGCCCCCGGTGGCCGCAACCACCGCTGCCGCATTTTCAAGCGCCTTGCGCGTGACAATATCGCGCGGGCGGATTTTGTGTTTGATGAGGCTCATCACCGCCGCACCCGAATCAAAGGCGAAGCGATCGCGCGATTCATAGGGGGCTGGTGCACCCGCCGAACCGGGCAGCGCCAAGCCAATCGCCTCGCTGACGCAGGCCATGGTGTTAGCGGTGAATTGCCCGCCGCAGGAGCCGCCCGAGGGGCAGGCCACTTGCTCGAGCTTTTTGAGTTCGGCCAGGGTCATTTTCCCGGCATCCACCTGCCCCACGCCCTCAAACACATCGACCACCGTCACGTCGCGCCCGTTATATTTACCGGGCAAAATCGATCCGCCATAGATGAACACGCTGGGCACATTGAGGCGTACCATCGACATCATCAGGCCAGGCAGCGATTTGTCGCAACCCGCGAGGCCCACCATCGCATCGTAGCAATGGCCGCGCATGGTGAGCTCGACCGAATCGGCGATCACTTCGCGGCTGACGAGGCTTGACTTCATGCCTTGGTGGCCCATGGCGATGCCGTCGGTCACGGTGATGGTCGTGAACTCACGGGGTGTGCCACCGGCAGCACTCACCCCCTTCTTCACGACTTGGGCTTGGCGTGCCAACGTAATGTTGCAGGGTGCGGCTTCGTTCCAGGTGGTGGCGACCCCGACCAACGGCGCATTGATCTGCGCTTCACCCAGCCCCATCGCATAGAGGTAGCTGCGGTGGGGTGCGCGGGCATGGCCCTCGGTGACATGGCGAGAAACAAGTTTCGATTTACCGTAGGTTTTGGTCATAGAATGGTGCCTGGTTGGTAGTGCTTAGTGCCTCGTTATAATAGAAAATGCGTTGGGCACAAGATCGTGCTCACGCCTGCATGCGTGCGATGATGCCGGTGGTGCTGTAGCCATCCTTGAGGGCCAACAGTTTTACGCACCCGCCATAGGATTCCACCAGCTGCCAGCCCACCACCTGCTCCTTGGTGTAATCGGCGCCTTTCATCAGCACATTGGGCCTGAGATGCTCAAGAAGTGTAAGCGGCGTATCCTCATCGAACAGCACCACAGCATCGACACAGCCAAGGGCAGCAAGCACCTGGGCGCGGTCTATCTCGGCATTCACGGGCCGGGTCGCGCCTTTCAAGCGGCGCACCGAATCATCCGTATTCAACGCGACGATGAGTTTGTCGCACTCGGCGCGCGCATCCATCAACAGGCTGATATGCCCGGCATGCATGATATCGAAACAGCCATTGGTGAAGCCAACGCGCAAGCCCTCGCGTTGCCAGCTCATGACCATCGCCTGCGCCGTATCACGTGGCAGAATTTTCTGCTGAAGCGCGACCGCGCGTTGGGTGTAGGTCGCGGCGATGAGATCGCTGCGATGCACCACTGCCGTGCCCAAACGGCTGACGACAATGCCGCCGGCGAGGTTCGCCAGTTCGGTGGCTTGCGCCATGGTCGCACCTGCGGCATGGGTCGCAGCCAAGGTCGCAATCACCGTATCCCCCGCACCCGAAACATCGAACACTTCGCTGGCTGTCGCATCGACATGGGCGATGAGACCGTTCGCATCGACCAATGTCATCCCCCGCTCACCACGGGTGGTGAGCACATAGGTAAAGCGGTGGGTGCGCGCGAGGGCGCTTGCAGCAGCCACCAGTGCATCATCATTTGCGAAGCCATCAACACCGGCGGCAAGCGCCAGCTCCTTGACGTTGGGGCTGAGTACGGTTGCCCCCGCATAGATAGAAACGTCACGGGCTTTGGGGTCGACAAATACGGGGATAGCGGCAGCATTCGCCGCATCAATGATCGCGCGGCACATGGCAGGGGTGAGCACGCCCTTGCCATAATCCGAGAGAATCACCGCGTCATGCTTGGCGAGTTCGGGCAGCATCAGTGCGAGGATCTTAGTCGCAGTATCGTCGTGGATGGCAGCGCTGGTTTCGCTATCCGAACGCAAAAGTTGCTGCGAGTTTGCGACATAGCGGGTTTTTTTGGTACTGATGCGCCCACGTTCGGTCAGAAGGTAAGGCACAAGCTGCGATTCCACACCCACCAGCGTGGTCAGCTGGGTGCCGACCGCATCATCACCAATGACGGCCGCAAACGAGGCGGATGCACCAAGCGACAGTAAATTACGTACCACATTGCCCGCACCACCCAGCATACGCTCTTCGCGCACGGCGGTGAAAATCGGAATCGGTGCCTCGGGCGAGATTCGCGCCACCGAGCCATAGATGAAACGGTCGAGCATGATGTCGCCAATGCACAATACCCGTATGTCGACCAGACGATCAAGCACGCGGGTGAGGTCGGTGGCGCTGCTCATGGCGCGTGCTTACGCTGCGCTGGAGTCGGAATCGTCCTCGGCAGCGGCGATGGCGGCACCGGCGGGGCGGAATTTACTCGCCACCGCATCGAGGCTGGTTTGCATGCATAGGCCAAGCAACACCGGGTCTTTGGGCTTGATATTGGCAATATTCCAGTGCGTGCGCTCCTTGATCGACTCGATGGTTTTTTTCGTCGTACCAATCAATTTGATGATTTGCGAATCCGGAATATAGGGGTGGTTTTTGAGGATATAGGCAATCGCCTCGGGCTTATCCTGGCGGCGGGCGACGGGGGTGTAACGCGCGCCTTTCTTCTTGCTGCCAGCCATTTTCATATGGGCGATGGCGTGGCTCGCCATCACCATGCGATAGCCTTCATCCGCCGTGGCCTTCTCGATTTCGGCGGCCTCAAGCTCGCCCGCTTCAATCGGGTTTTGGCCCATGATACCGGTCGCCACTTCGCCATCGGCGATGCCTTGAATCTCAAGCGGGTGCATGCCGCAAAAATCGGCGACCTGCTCAAAGGTGAGCGTGGTGTTTTCAACAAGCCAGACAGCGGTGGCTTTGGGCATGAGTGGCGTGGCCATATCATAAACTCCGTAATTTTAAGGTGCTAGGTGCTGGGTGGTGGTGAAAGCAGAATTTAACTAGCACCCAGAACCTAGAACCCAGAACCTTATTTCGGCGCTACTTCTAGTAGAATCTTGCCCATATGCAAGCGTTCTTGCATGCGATTCAGCGCTTTTTTCGCGTCATTGAGGGTAAAAACGCCATCAATATGCGGTTTTATGGCGCCTTTTTCGAGCGCCGGCCATAGTTTTTCGTAAGTTTTTTTCATCAGGGCCGCTTTTTTATCGTCACTACGGCTGCGAAGCGTGGCCCCCCGCCAGGTCAGGCCATTCAGCACCAGCCGCGTCATTTTCGTGCCATCGGCGATTTCGCTGCCCTCGAGCATCGCCAGGCTAATGAGCCGCCCACCGGGGCGTAACAGCCTTAAATGATTGGCTAATTGCGGCCCGCCAAGTGTGTCGATGATCAGGTCGACCCCCTCATTTTGGGTACGCGCCATGAGTTGTTCACCAAACGGTGCGAGGCGGCAATCGATCGGGGTGATGTTGAATTGCTTAATAAATTCAGCTTTTTGTGCACCATTTACGGTCGCAAACACCTCCCCGCCGAGGTATGTTGCGATCTGCGTCATGAGGATGCCCACACCGGATGCGCCACCATGGATCAGCACCCGCTCACCCGTGCTAAGCCGGCCTTCCTCGACCAATGCCATCATGCCCGTTGCCGCAGCTTCGGGTAAACTCGCAGCGGCTTTCAGGCCGATTCCTTTGGGGAGTTGAAGCACTTGTCCTGCCGAGGCGACGGCAAACTCGGCATAGCCGCCACCGCTGAGCAGGGCGCAAACTTCATCGCCCACCGCAACACCACTTACCCCTTCGCCCAGCGCCACAACCCAACCCGAAACCTCGAGGCCCGGCAAAGGGGTAGCGCCGATCGGGGGCGGGTAATGGCCGTCGATCTGCATTATATCCGCGCGGTTGACACCGGCATAGGCCACACGAATCAAGAGCTCACCCGCCCTCGGGCGCGGGGTGGCAAGGCTGGTGCCCACCAGCTGTTTCTGCGCAATCGCCATGGCCCGCATGGTGGCGGGAATCGTGAGCCTGGGTACGGATGTGTCATACGTCATGCGCGTGGTTATAGACGGGTTATGCGTGCGGTAAAAGAGGGAAGTCGGGTAATAGTCCGATGATCCGTTGGTCGGTGATTTGAGGTAGGAGACACAGATCACAGGGGACACGCATACCCCATCGATGTAGCCAAGTGCCATGAGCAAAGGTCAGAGCTGCCATGGGTAATCATGTCCCCTTCGGCTTGAGCACGAAGGACCAACGGATCACGATTCTAACCACTCACTTTGCCCACATCCTCGATCATGAACTG
>CAZZCK010000003.1:1165-3402 GCA_964652475.1 uncultured Azospirillum sp. | reverse complement strand
AGCTTGCTTTCATCGACGGTGAAGCCCGCGGCCATCGCATGCCCACCACCGACCGTGATCAGCCCCTGCGCCATCGCGGCATGCACCGCCGCCCCCATATCCACCCCCGCGACACTGCGCGCCGAGGCTTTGCCGACGCCGCCATCGAGCGCGAGGACAATCGCCGGGCGGTTATATTGCTCCTTCAAACGGCCCGCGACAATGCCGATCACCCCCGGATGCCAGCCGGTGCCCGCCACCATAATGACCGGCAGGTTGCGCTGCTGTTCAGCAAGGCTGAGCGCTTGTTCAAGGACCCCGGCCTCGATCGCCTGGCGCTCGCGGTTATGGGTGTCGAGTAGTGCGGCGATACGTGCGGCCTCATGCGTATCATGGGTGGTCAGCAGCTCAACCCCCAAGCCCGATTTGCCGACGCGGCCACCGGCATTGATGCGTGGGCCGAGGAGAAAACCCAGATGATACACGTTGGGCGCCTCATCCATACGCGCCACATCCGCTAATAGCGCGAGGCCCATATTGCGCCGTTGCGCCATCACCTTTAGGCCCTGCGCCACCAAGGCGCGGTTCAATCCCACGAGCGTCATCACGTCGCACACCGTGCCAAGGGCGACAAGGTCGAGCATGGATAGGAGGTTGGGTAATGAGGATTCAGGATTCCGGATTCGCGATTCAGGGGGAGCAGCGTATCGATTAGTAGTCGCGTTGCCTGTAGGGTTATTCGTTTCTTCCCTGAATCCCGAATCCTGAATCCTGAATCCTCCCTCCTTCAATTTCGCATTGAGCGCGACGAGCAGCAAAAACGTCACCCCCACTGCGGCGAGGTTAGTATGGGGAGATGCTTCATCAACCCGGTTGGGGTTCACGACCGCATGGGCGTTTGGCAATGCGCCGCTTGAGGCGTGATGATCGAGCACGATCACATCGACCCCCTGGCTTTGCGCATAGGCAATTGGTTCGTGCGCGAGCGTACCGCAATCAACGGTGATGATGAGACCAGAGGATTCAGGGGAAGCAGCGTATCGATTGGTAGTGGCGTTGCCCATAGGGTTATTCGTTTCTTCCCTGAATCCCGAATCCCGAATCCTGAATCCTTCAATCAACGTCTCAAACGCCGCAAGATTCGGGCCGTAGCCTTCGGTCATCCGGTCGGGGATGTAGGGGATGACATGGATACCGAGCTGCGCGAAATAATTGACCAGCAGCGTCGTGCTCGTCGCACCATCGACATCGTAATCGCCAAAGACGGCGATGGTTTCCTTGCGCTCCATCGCCAGCATGATCCGCGCAACCGCCTTATCCATATCGATCAGGTGAAAGGGGTCAGGCAGGTAATCACGAAGGGTCGGGTTCAAAAACTGCGGCACCGCATCGAGCGCGACACCACGCCCGGCCAAAAGGCCCGCCAGCAGCTCGCTGATGCCATGCTGCTGCGCCATAGCGAGCGGTAGGCGCGCATCGTCGTAACGCGGCACCCATAGCAAGGTGGAAGCAGTGGTGGCAGGCGGAATCGTCATAGCCGTTCTTATGCACCGGGACGCCGCTTGCAGCAAGGTTGCATTGTGGTCGCATTTCAACTAATCTGCGCGGATGAAAACGAACGGCTTTACCCTCGTCGAGCTCTCGATCGTACTGGTCATTTTAGGCTTGCTTGCTGGCGGCGTGCTTTCGGGCCAATCGCTCATCCGCGCGGCGGAACTGCGCAGCATCAGTACCGATTCGGGGCGATATGCGACCGCAGTTGCCGCCTTTCGTGACAAATATTTCGCCCTGCCCGGCGACATGGCGGAGGCCACCCGTTTTTGGCGCTTTGCCGGCACCGCCACCTCGCCTGGATGCGTCACCAATAGCGGGGCAGCACTTGCGACAAACGGCACCTGCGACGGCAATGGTGACGGCATCATCGCCGATGCAACAAGCGCTGGCGCCACCGGTGAATCCTTCCAAGCCTGGCGGCAATTGGCGCTCGCCGGGCTGGTCGAGGGCAGCTATTCGGGCAACGCAGGGCCGGCGGGGCCAGCCGATTATGTGACGGATGCCAACGCGCCGCGCGGACGCATTGGCCGCACGCTATGGATGCTGACCTACATCAACAATACCCCAACCTCGCTCAGCGGCCATTTGTTTGACATCAACTACCTGAACTGGATGGGGGTGGGTGCGGGTTCTGGCACCGGTACCTGGGCGGATGATGGGTTTTTGAAAAACGAAGAAGCCTGGAATATCGACACCAAGCTCGA
>CAZZCK010000003.1:0-1065 GCA_964652475.1 uncultured Azospirillum sp. | reverse complement strand
CGCCGCACGGTGCCGGTGGCGCTACGCATCACAATGCTGTGAGTGCTTGCACCACCCGGCCAGCGCTTGACGCCTTTGAGCATGCTGCCATCCGTCACACCAGTCGCCGCGAACATCACATCGCCACGCGCCATATCGGTGAGGGTGTAGTTGCGGTTAAAATCGGTGATGCCCATGCGCCGCGCCCGCTCCTTTTGTTCATCCTCGCCATCGAACAACAAGCGCCCTTGCATTTGCCCGCCAATGCAGCGCAGCGCCGCAGCCGCCAGCACCCCTTCGGGCGCGCCACCAATACCCAGGTACATATCCACCCCCGTCATCGCCGTTGCGGTGGCGATCACGCCCGCGACGTCACCATCGGGGATGAGCTGCACGCGACAACCGGCTTCGCGCAATTTAGTGATTTTCTCGGCATGGCGGTCACGTTTTAAAATCACGACCGTTAGCTCAGCGATGTCTTTATTTTTTGCACGGGCAAGGTTCTTTAAATTCTCGGCAATGGTGGCGTCGATATCGACCACGCCCTCGGGCAAGCCGCCGCCGACGGCGATTTTATCCATATACACATCCGGCGCATGCAAGAAACTGCCATGCTCACCCATCGCCACCACGGCAAGCGAATTGGGGCCACTGGTCGCGCACAGCGTGGTGCCCTCAAGCGGGTCGAGCGCAATGTCAATCCGCGGCCCCTCGCCGGTGCCGACTTTTTCACCGATATAAAGCATGGGCGCTTTGTCGCGCTCGCCCTCGCCGATTACCACCGTGCCGTCGATCGTCATGCCGTTCAGCGCTTCGCGCATCGCGTTCACGGCTGCCTGGTCGGCGTCTTTCTCAAGGCCCCTTCCCGTCCAATGCGAACTCGCCAGCGCGGCGGCTTCGGTCACCCGCACGGCTTCGAGTGCAAAATTACGATCCATGATCCAGCTTTTACTCGGAGCATCATTGTTGAAGGCGGGTTGGGTCATGTGTTTCTCCGAAACGAATTGAAGAATTGAAGAATTGAGGAATGAGTTAGTCGCTTTTCTTCAACTCTTCAATTCTTCATTTCCTCAATTCAATTCTCAA
>CAZZCK010000002.1:50556-70777 GCA_964652475.1 uncultured Azospirillum sp. | reverse complement strand
GCGCGCCTGCTTCGGGAGCAGGAGGCCGGAGGTTCGAATCCTCTCGCCCCGACCACCCTTCGCCCTTACGGGCTTCGGGTGGCACGCCATATCAAGCCGATATCGTGAGCGTTGAGTGTGCTACAAGACGGATACCGCGACGAAATCACGGCGTAGCCTATGCGCCATTACTTCAGCACTGCTGCAATCGCGGCGAAGATTTTCTCAAGCTCCGCATCGCTGATGGTGAGTGGCGGCATGAGGTAAAGGCAGTGGCCAAAGGGGCGCAGCCATACGCCGCGGGCGATGAACTCCGCGCGTAAGCGCTGGTTATTCTCGGCGTTGCTGTTCATTTCAATCACGCCGATAGCGCCTTTGACCCTGACATCAACGACAGCGTGGTTCGCTTGTTTGAAGGGCCTTAGGCCCTCCCATAATTTTTGCTCGAGGCTTTCCGCTTGCGCCAACCGTGGCTCACGCTCGAACAGGTCGAGCGAGGCATTGGCGGCGGCACAGGCAATCGGGTGGGCCATGAAAGTGGGCCCATGCATGAGGGCTTTTTCGTAATCCGTGCCTAAAAATGCCTCAAACACCTTGGCATTGGCGAGGGTAGCGGCGAGTGGCATATGGCCGCCGCTTAGGGCTTTGCCGATGCATAAAATATCTGGTGCAATCGCCGCTTCATGGCAGGCGAACATGCTGCCGGTGCGGGCGAATCCGGTCGCGATTTCATCGGCAATGAATAAAATATCATGCTCGCGGCACACGCGGCGGATTTCCGATAAGATATCAGGTGAGTGAATGCGAAAGCCACCCGCCGCTTGCACCAACGGCTCGATGATGAGGGCGGCGACAGAACCTTTGATTGCGGCGACGGTATCGGCGAATTCGGCAAAGCTGTATTCGTCATTCGGGATATCGAGCGTGTAGTTGCGTAATGTCAGGCTGTCATAGGCGCTGTTGAAATGGCTGCGCGCGGAGACCGACATCGCGCCGACCGTATCGCCGTGATAGCCATGATTGAAGCAGATGAATTTGTTGCGCTTTGGCTCGCCTTTATTTTTCCAATATTGCAGCGCCATTTTGAGGGCGACCTCAACCGCGACCGAGCCGCTTTCCGCAAAAAACACGCGTTCCATCCCCATGCCTGCCATGGCGCAAAGCCGTGTGGCGAGTGTGTAGGCGGGCTCGTGCGCCAAGCCGCCAAACATGACATGACTTAGCTCGCCCGCTTGTTTCTGGATCGCCGCCACCAGATGCGGGTGCTGATAGCCGTGACACATGCTCCACCAACTGGCGGTGCCATCAATCAGCTCGCGCCCGTCGGCGAGGCGCAGGCGGCAGCCCTCGGCACCCACCACCGCTTCCGGCAAATCCGCCGTTTGCATTTGGGTGTAAGGCAGCCAGATATGTGGCCAGCCCTCGGTGAGCCATGTGGGTTGGGTGCTCATTTAGGCTGCTTGTGCAGAATCCGTGCCAGCAAGCGCCATGGGGACGAGGCCGAGTTTCGCAAACAGCAACGCATCGGCATCCTGCGCTGGGTTCGCGGCGGTGAGCAGTTTTTCGCCGACGAAAATGGAGTTGGCCCCGGCAAAAAAGCACATGGCCTGAAGCTCATCACTCATGCCCTCGCGGCCCGCACTCAGGCGCACCATGCTGGTTGGCATCATGATGCGCGCAACGGCAATGGTGCGCACGAAATCGATCGCATCAATCCGCGCTTTTCCTTGAAGCGGCGTGCCCTCGGCAGGGATGAGCAGATTGATCGGCACCGATTCCGGATGAATGGGTAAGTTGGCAAGAGTCACCAGCATACTGGCGCGGTCGACCACGGTTTCGCCCATACCCATAATGCCGCCGCAGCAGGTTTTCATGCCCGCATCGCGCACATGGGCGAGGGTGTCGAGCCGATCCTGATAGCTGCGGGTGGTAATGATTTCCCCGTAAAACTCTTCCGAGGTATCGAGGTTATGGTTGTAATAATCGAGCCCCGCAGCCTTGAGCTCACTCGCTTGTTCGGCCGTCAACATGCCAAGGGTCGCGCAGGTTTCAAGCCCCATCGCTTTGACTTCGCGGATCATGCCGGTTACTTTTTCCATATCTCGTGCTTTGGGGTTACGCCACGCCGCGCCCATGCAAAAACGGCTGGCACCGGCGGTTTTTGCAGCGCGCGCATCGGCAAGCACTTGCTCGATTTCCATCAACTTCGTGGCTTTGACCGGGCTATCAAACTTCGCCGATTGGCTGCAATAATTACAATCCTCCGGGCAGCCCCCGGTTTTGATCGAGCAAAGCTGCGAGATCTGCACTTCGGATGGGTTGAAATGCGCGCGATGCACGGTGGCGGCTTGAAACAAAAGCTCGTTGAGTGGCAGCGCGAACAAGGCGCTTGCTTCGGTTAACGTCCAGTTATGTCGTATCTCGCTCATACAATACCTTTTGGGGCTTTCCTGTTTGCGTGATTTAGCCCGTAATGCTAAGCCTCGCAAAGGAAAAATGCTGAGTTTGAACGAACATTGTGCGAAGGCGCTTACGGCGCTTCATGCATCAAACCTGCGCCGCCAGTTGGTGGTGAGCGCGCATGCGCCCAATTCCGGCGTTGACGTGATACGTGATGGGCGAACGCTCACCTCGTTTGCCTGTAATGATTATTTAGGTTTACGGGGCGACTCGCGGGTGATTGCCGCTGGTCAGGCGGCGCTTGCTCAGGATGGCGTCGGGGCAGGGGCCTCGCGCTTGGTGACGGGCAACCACCCGCACTACGCGCTGCTTGAGGCAAAGCTTGCGGCGATGAAAGGGGCCGAGGCGGCACTGGTGTTCGGTAGCGGCTACCTGACGAACCTTGGGGTTATTCCCGCCCTGATGAATAAGGGCGATGTGATTTTTGCCGATAAGCTGGTGCATGCCTGCATTATTGATGCAGCCCAGCTTTCCGGCGCACGGCTGATTCGCTTCGCGCATAATGACATGGCGCATTTGGAAAAATTGCTGAAAGACCATCGCAAGGATTCCACCAACGCGCTCATCGTCACCGACCATGTGTTCAGCATGGATGGCGATGTGGCGCCGCTGGCTGATATTGCCGCACTCGGCGCGAAATATGATGCATGGACGATGGCGGATGATGCCCATGGATTGGGCCTGGTGAATGCCGCCGCGAAGCTCGATATTTGGATGGGTACGCTAAGCAAGTCTGCTGGCGGCTATGGCGGCTATGTAGTGGGCAGCACGCAGTTAATCGATTTTCTAGTCACCAGCGCCCGTAGTTTTGTGTTTAGCACCGGCCTGCCACCGGCCATATGCGCTTCAGCACTCGCGGCGCTCGACATCATTGAAACCGAGCCTGAGCATGCTCAGCGGGCTTTAGCTCATGCGCGGCGTGTGACGGATGCGCTTAGTCTGCCGCTTGCGCAAAGTGCGATTGTGCCGATTCTGCTTGGCACGCCCGAGCGGGCCCTGGCAGCGAGTGAAGCGCTGAAAGCGCGTGGGATGCTTGCCGTCGCCATTCGCCCACCCACGGTGCCGGTGGGTACGGCGAGGCTCAGGCTGGCCTTCAGCAGTGCGCATACGGATGCGCAAGTCGCGGCGCTGATTGCGGCACTGAAAGCAATCCTATGACCACGTTATTGTTGAGTGGTTGGACTCAGCCAACTGACGCGCTGGTGCATGTTGAGGAAGATGCCGCGCTGTTTGATTACAGCGCGCATCACAGCGCGGATACGGCGATCGAAGCCATGGCGGCGCTGAAGCCTCGCCGCGTGGTTGCCTGGTCGATGGGTGGGCAACTGGCGCTTAGGGCTATCATCGCCAGGGTGATTCAGCCTGAGCACCTCACCCTGATTGCCGCCCCCATGCAGTTCGTGAGCGATACAACGATGAAAGGAATGGACCGGACGACCTATCAGCTTTTTCGAGAGAGTTATGCGCGTGACCCGGCACGTACCAAAGCGCGCTTTCATGGGCTGGTGGCCAAGGGTGACCGCGACATGAAACGGGTGATGGGCTTGCTCGGCCACCATCCTGAGGTCGAAAATGTTGCACGTTGGCTGCCCTGGCTTGATGACATGGCAGCCTACCGGCTCAATGAACGCGCACTTGCATTGGCCCCGCCGACGCTTATCATCCATGGTATGAATGATGCGATTGTACCGGTTGCGCAGAGCGAGCATTTGGCCAGTGTGTCGCCATGCGCCCAACTCAATGCCTGGGCAGAGGTGGGGCACGCGCCGCACCTGCACGATGCGGCACGCATGCGCGCGGAAATTGTCAATCACCGCGCCAAACATGGGGTGGTGTGATGCAAGTTCAGCGCCGCCGTTTACAGCAAAAATTTGGTGACGCAGCGATCGACTATGATCGCCGCGCGCAGTTTCAGCATGTACAAACCCGCCGCGTGCTTGATGCGGCGCGCATGCTATTGCCCGAAGCGGCGACGCTGCTCGATGTGGGCTGCGGCACGGGCTATTTTGCCTATGAAGCGCGCGAATCCCGCCCGGACTGGAAAATCATCGGGGTCGATATTGCGCAAGGCATGTGCGAGGTTGCGAACACGCGCTGCACGGCGCTGAATGCGGATGCGGCGCTCCTTCCACTCGCCGATACGAGTATCGATGGTGCAGTCAGCGCGCTGTGCTATCAGTGGGTTGAGAATCAGCGCGCCGCGTTTACGGAATTAGCGCGAGTGATGAAGCCAAATGCGCGGGCGATTATCGCGAGCCTCGGCGGTGAAACGCTTTACGAATTAGGTGATTGCGCAAAGCAAGTAAATCTGCCGCTTGGGCTACTGCCCATGCAGCGTTTTTCTTCAAGCCGTGAGGCGCTCGAAGCGGCGGGGTTCACCATCCTCATGCAGGAAAAACATCTGGAAACGCTTTATTATCCAACGGTCGGCGCACTGGTTGACTCGATGCGCGCGATCGGTGCTGGAAATAATTTTGTGAGTGAGGAGTTCGGCTTCATTGGCCCCAAACGCTGGGCAGCCATGCTTATGGCTTATGAAAAACTGCGCACCCCCGAAGGGATCCCCGCGAGGTGGGAGCATCATTTCTTTGTGGTGAGTAAGCCCGCATGAGTGGGTATTTCGTCACGGCGGTGGGCACGGGCGTTGGCAAAACCTTCACCACCTGCGCGCTGCTGCAGGCGGCATTACAACAAGGCCGAATTGCGCGTGCCTATAAGCCAATTATTTCGGGATGGGATGATGCCGATCCGGCAAGCGATACCGCGCAGATGATGACCGCGAGCGCTGTACTCCCTCTCTCGCAAGGGCAGAGAGCTTGCCACCCAGCACCCAGCACCCAGCACCTAGCACCCACCACGATCGACACTATTTCCCCCTGGCGTTTTGCGGCACCGCTTTCGCCGCATCGCGCTGCAGCGCTTGCGGGGCAAACGATCGATATGGAGGCGCTGATTGCCTGGTCGCGCGCGCAAACAAAACAGGAGGGCCTGACGCTCATCGAAGGCGTTGGTGGGGTCATGGTGCCGCTGACCGATACCACGACGACGCTCGATTGGATGGTGGCACTCGGCTTGCCGATTATTCTGGTCACGGGCAGTTATCTTGGTTCCATCAGCCATAGCTTGACTGCGCTTCATGTGCTGCGCGCACGTGGCCTGATGGTGAAAGCCTTGGTGATGAGCGAAAGCGAGGGTAGCAGCGTTGCGCTCGATGAGGCGATGGCAGGCCTCGCACCATTGATCGATGATATTCCCTTGCGCATTATGCAGCCGCGCGTATCCTCATGGCGCGAGGCGGACGCGATTCACTCGCTTGAGGCACAGCTATGAAACACTATATCGACCTGATGCGTGTGCAGCCCAAAACGCCCGACGACGGCCCACGTTACGGCGATGCGAACGATCGCATGATGGCGGGTGCTGTTGATTTGTTGCTATTATTTTTTCTGCTCAACCGCCCAAGCCAATGGGTGATTAACCGCGTCTATGCGCATTATGCGGCCGATTTACCAGATGGTGACGTGAGCCAGATCCAGACCTTTTCGGCGATGCTGTCGCTGATATGGCAAATGCGCGAGCCATGGCTGATTGCGAATGGTGTGATCGTGCTGATGATAGGGTTGGCCATCATCGGTTGCCAGATGATGTATGGCACCACCCCCGGCAAGCGTTTATTGGGCTTAAAAATCGTCGATGCGACAACCCTCGAGCCAGCGGCGCGGCTGCAATATGTTGCTCGGTTTTTGGGTTATATTGCCTCCTTTTTGCCGCTGATGGGTGGGTTTTTATGGATGCATTTTAATAAGCGGCGGCGCGGGCTTCATGATGTGATTGCCCATACGGTGGTGATTCATACGCGGCCAAAAGGCTGGCTCTGGCAGCAACTAAAACGCGGCGTGCGCGGCATCAAACATAAGTTGAGCGGTCGTCAGCAGCAGCCCACATCCTCACTCGCGGCGGAAGAGCCGATGGGCCAGCCACCCGCCACCGAGCGCCATGAAAATCGCCCCGATACCATACCATAGGCTTTGCGTGCGCGCGGCGTTGGCAACATTGGCATCAAACCCGGTTTTGCTGACTTGTAACGGAATGGTTTGAACGCCGACCGCTTTGCCGCGATCAAACAGGTAGACCTCGACCGTGTAGTGGCCGCTGGGCAAGCTATCGGGCAGGTTGATGCGGGCCTTAAACAGGCTCTCGCCAAAATAGCTGATGCTGGCAAACGGCGACTGCCACCAGCGTTTGGCGTGAAATGCATCGGCCAGCGCTTTATCAAATACCGGATTGCTGCGCACGCTACCGCCACGAATCATACGGTTTTCACCAAGCCCGAGCGCTTGCAACGCCGATGGCGGAGCAAGTTGGCTCAGTGGCTTGGTGCTGCTGAGCGCGTAGAAGATAGGCAGGTCATGATACTCCTGGTTGTCGAGATACATCCACATACCGGCGATGCGTTCTTTGCGGCGCAAGGTGGCGTTAACCGGCGGGCCACGCATGATAATCACCAGCTCGCCCGGGGCGTTGCGTGCGCCAAAAATCAGCAATTGGGTACCGTTAAAATCCGAACGAATTTCGATATGGTTGCTTGAAATATCGGCCACCAGCGGGTTATCGAGCGTGACGGGGCGAATGGTTGGCGTGGCCCATGCCGTGCCTGCCATCATGAGATGCGCCGCGAAGCTTAAACCGATGATCCATCGCATGATTGCGCCGCGCTTCATGGCGTTGCCGTAATCAGGGTGAAAATATCGACCGGGGTGATAAACAGGCCGTACGCCAACCGCCCCGCGACAATCAGCAGCAACCCGCCCATCAGCGCGCGCAGCATGTAATTGGGAATATGGTGAGCAAGCCGTGCCCCTTGCTGGGCGCCAACTACCGAGCCGATCAGCAGTAAGCCGGCCAGCACAATATCCACCGAATGGGTGGTCAGGGCGTGCAGCAAGGTGGCGGCCGCGGTAATGAAAATAATTTGAAAGAGCGAGGTGCCAATGGTCACATGCATGGGCATACGCAGGATATAGAGCATCATCGGCAGCATGATAAAGCCACCGCCAATGCCCAGTAAGCCAACCAATAGCCCCGAGAACATGCCGATGACGATCGGCAGCAAGGCGCTATGCCGCACTTCGGATTGCGCGAAAGTGACCTGAAACGGCAGCCGCGTAACCCATTCGGGAAGGATAACGGCATTTAATTGATGACTGCTATGGCCAAGCCGTCGTGCACGCAAGATATGGCGTGATTCACGCAGCATGAGGACGCCAATCATCGTCAGCAGTGAAATATAGAGCAGGTTAATCATCAGATCGATCTGGCCGACTTGTTGCAGCCGTGCGAACGACCATACCCCAAGTGTAACCCCAACCGCGCCACCAATAATCAGGTAATTGCCCATCGTGATATCGACCCGTTTACGCTTCCAATGCGATAAAAAGCCGGAGAAGGAGGAGGCTACAATCATGTTGGTTGCTGTCGCCACCGCTACCGCGGGTGAGATGCCCATAAAAATCAGCATCGGGGTAAGGATAAAGCCGCCACCAATGCCGAACATGCCCGAAAGCAGGCCCGCCGCCCCGCCCAGCAAAATTAAGTGCAAGGCATTGGCGGAAAGTTCAGCGATGGGTAAGTAAAGATGCATGGTTACCGGATATAGGCGCTAAAATACTGCTGCAAACGAACCTGTGTCTCGCGCTCGAAATCGCGCATCATATCGCTCACCATCTGGTGATAGATGGCCTCACGCTCGGCGACACTGGCTCGCTCGTTGATACTGCGCGAGCGGCGTACCTCAACATTGCCGCTGGCTTGCGAGATGGCGGTTGACCCATCGTAAAGCCGCATGGTGACGGCGATCACCGCATCGTAGCGCGCTTCCTGATCGTCGGTGATAAGGCCTTTCAGCCCTTTAGTTTGGGGCAGTTTGACCTCTTTCACTGAGGCATCGTCGATCGTGATTTCAAGGATGCCGCGCTGGCCCGTTGCCTTAAGGCGTGTATCGACCCAGCGTGTGACGGCGCGTGCCGGGGATACTGGAAAATCCTGCTCAACATAAGGGCTGCGCCCGGGTGAGGTATAATCCTCGCGCATACGAATCGTGGCTACCCGTATGGGCTGTGGGGCAAGGCGTTGATCCTCGAACGCGAAGGGGGCGGGGGTGAAGCCAGCCGGGGCTTGCTGACAGGCGGTAAGCATCAGCACCGCAAGTATGATCCATGGGGTTTTTATCATCGTTTTTTGCTCACCAATTAAGTCACTACTATGGGTGCTTATATCAGGCGATGACGGCGGGTGAAAGGCTCAATTCGCAGTGAGCCAAGGGTGCGCCATGGGGGCGATCGCATCCGGCGCGCGGATATAGAGTGGCAATGCTTGCTCAAGCGGTGTGATTGGCAAATGCTGAGCAATCGTACATAAAATGGCGGTATCGGGCCGGGCAATATACTGTGCATCCTCCGCCACGAGGTGATTGCCAAAACATGGCGCGTCCCAATCGCGGTAGGTTTCCGGTAGTAGCCTAATTTCGTTGATCGCGCTGACCCTACCGGCATGGAGGCTAAATTTCTGTGCGTATAATTCGCCCTTGCCGGCGCGCAACGCAACCCAAAATAGTGGTGTTGGGTTGGTTTTTTGCGCCACCGCCCATGCGAATGCTTCAAGTGTGGTGAGCATCTTCATCGGGGTTTGATGCACCAGCACCAAGCCATGCAGCGTCGCCAGCCCAATGCGCACCCCCGTGAAACTGCCAGGCCCCAGCGTGCTGACGATGGCAGCAATATCGGCATAGGCCACATTAGCCTCGCGCAGCACGGCGTCGATCGCGGGCACCAGCTCGGCGGCTTGTGCGGTTTGGCCAATAAGGCGGGTGGTGATATGGCCGTTCGCCATGAGTGCAACGCTGCCGCCCATGGCGACACAATCAAACGCTAAAATGGGTTGGGTGCTCATGGCAAACGTGCTAGCACTTCGCGGCGAATGATGTAAAGGAAAGAGCATGCGCCTGATCGATGAACGCTGCACGCCGTGCAAAAAAGGCGAGGGCAAGCTGACCTCAAGCGAGGCGGTGATTCTTATGGGTGAGCTGGAGGATTGGGTGTTTTACCCAGACCGCATCGAAAAACGCTGGGAATTCAAGAATTTTACGCAAAGCCTGGCGCTGGTTGCACATATCAGTGAGGTGGCCCACCGCGAGGATCATCACCCCGAAATCCGCTTCGGTTGGGGATTTGTCGAGGTGGTGCTCAGCACCCACAGCATCGGCGGCCTTAGCCGCAATGATTTTATTGTGGCGGCGAAGATTGACGCGGGTAGTATTTAGTAGTTGGTATTTGGTATTTGGAGAAGTATTGGGGCGTAAAGCATGATTTTGGCTTTCACTAATTACCAAATACCAACTACTAAATACTCCCTCATATGACTAAAAAACTCTACATCAAAACCTATGGCTGCCAGATGAACGTGTATGACAGCACGCGTATGGCCGATGTGCTGGCGCCGCTTGGCTATAGCGAGAGTGAAACGCCTGAGGATGCGGATTTGGTGATTTTGAACACCTGCCACATCCGTGAAAAGGCGGCGGAGAAAATGTATTCCGATCTGGGGCGTATGCGGTTGCATAAGCTGGCGCTGGCCGAGCAAGGAAAACGGAGCATGATTGCGGTCGCGGGCTGCGTCGCCCAGGCCGAGGGCGAGGAGATCATCGCCCGCGCGCCGTATGTGGATATGGTGGTTGGCCCGCAAAGCTATCATACATTGCCGGAGTTGATTCATCAGGTCGAGCGTACGAATAAAAGTGCCGTTGAGCTCGAGTTTGTTGAGGAGACGAAGTTCGATTTATTGCCTGAATCCCTTCAGCCACAGGGGGCATCGGCCTTTGTGTCAATCCAAGAAGGCTGCGATAAATTCTGCACGTTTTGTGTGGTGCCATACACGCGCGGGGCCGAGTTTTCCCGCCCACTTGAAGCCATTATGCGCGAGGTCGCAACCCATGTTGAGCAAGGGGCGATAGAAATCACGTTGCTGGGGCAAAACGTGAATGCGTATCATGGCACCGATGCGGCGGGCAATGAAGTGAATCTTGCTGCCTTGCTAGGTGCCGTGGCGGCGCTCGATGGGGTCAAACGCATTCGCTACACCACCAGCCACCCGCGTGATATGGATGACGCGCTGATTGCCGCGCATGGCGAGATTAAAACACTGATGCCGATGCTGCATTTGCCCGTACAATCCGGCAGCGACCGCATTTTGAAGGCGATGAATCGAAAACATACTGCGGCGGATTATATTGCGATTGTTGAAAAATTGCGTACTACCCGGCCTGATATGGCGTTTAGTTCGGATTTTATTGTCGGTTTCCCCGGCGAGACGGATGCCGATTTTGAAGACACATTGGCGCTGGTGGAAACGGTGGGCTTTGCTGCTTCCTATGTGTTTGCCTATAGCCCACGCCCAGGCACACCCGCGGCGACGAAGGAAGAGCAAGTGCCCGAGGATGTGAAATATGCGCGCATGCAACGGCTGATGAAAACTATCAGCACGCAACAGCTGCGCTTTAACCGCCGCATGGTGGGCACCACCCAACCGGTACTGATCGAGCGCCTGGGGCGTAAGGATGGGCAGGTCATCGGTAAAACGCCTTATATGCAATCGGTCGTGCTCGAGAACGCTGTGCACAGGATGGGTCACCTCGTTGACGTGGCCATTACCGAGGCCTACGAATTTAGCTTGAAGGGAACTGTCATCCCCGGCTCGTCCCGGGATCTTCCGAAGCTAGCGAGCGCCTAACTTCGGGAGATCCCGGTATTCGCAAAGGCGAAACCGGGATGACGCGCTAGAGGAGCATGCATGTCCAAACCCGATAAAAAAGTTGCCCGCGAAACGCAAACCATCAACGTATTTTTCGAGCATAACCAGTTTTTGCCGCTGCTGTATGGCGAGCGTGATGCCCACTTAGAGCGCTTGGAGCAAGCGTTGAATGTCGAGCTGGTGGCACGTGGGAACATGCTTTCCATCACTGGCAATAAGCGCGATATTGACGCGACGGAAACCTTGCTGCAATCGCTCTATGAGCAAATCAAAAATGGGGTCGAGATCACCGAGACGGACTTTGACGCGGCCATTCGCATGATGCCGCCGGTGAACGATAAAAAACCCAAAAACCGCCACGGGGTCGCGACGGTGGATACGGATGTTTACATCCGCACCATGCGCAAAACCATTACGCCTTATAGCCATGTGCAGGCGAATTATATCCGCGCGCTGTATGATAACGAGCTGGTCTTTGCCCTAGGGCCCGCGGGCACCGGAAAAACCTATATTGCTGTGGCCATGGCGGTTTACATGTTCCTCAACAAAAAGGTGGAACGGATTATCCTCAGTCGCCCGGCGGTAGAAGCGGGCGAAAAACTTGGCTTTTTGCCCGGCGATATGAAGGATAAACTCGACCCCTATATGCGCCCGCTCTATGACGCGCTGTTCGATATGATGCCCGCGGATCGCGTGCAGGAATGCATTGAAAGTGGAGAGATTGAGCTGGCACCGCTGGCCTTTATGCGTGGCCGCACCTTCAGCAATGCCTTTGTGATTTTGGATGAAGCGCAAAACACCACGCGCACGCAAATGAAAATGTTTTTGACCCGTATGGGCGAGCGCTCGCGCATGATTATCACGGGCGACCAATCGCAAATCGATTTACCCAAAGATATTAAATCGGGCCTCACCGATTGTATCCCCAAAATCGAGCCGATTCCGGGCATCGAGGTCGTGCGCTTCAGTGATGGCGACGTGGTGCGCCACCCACTCGCCGCCAAAATCATCAAAGCCTATGACGATTGGGATGCCAAGAAAAAGCAATATGCCGAAGAGCGCGAGAGTGGCGCTGAGTAGATTTATTCAAGAATTTTTCTGGTTTGGCATACGTCAGGCGCAGGCGAGTCTTTTTGCGGGCACGCTCTTGTTTGGAATTTTGGCGAGTAAGTTTCTTTGGCCAGAGGGCGCAACGTTCGCGCGCTATGATTTTCTTTTCTTCTATGCAATTGGTATTCAGGCAGCATTTATTGCTCTTAAGTTGGAAAGCTGGGAAGAGGTACGGGTTATCTTTCTCTTTCATATCGTTGGCACAGCGATGGAGTTGTTTAAAACCCATGTTGGTTCATGGGCTTACCCAGAAGAAAACCTGATTCGTATAGCGGGAGTGCCTTTGTTTTCTGGGTTCATGTATTCAGCCGTAGGTAGCTATATTGCCCGCGTATGGCGGATTTTTGATTTTCGCTTCGAGTGTTTGCCGAGCACGAAATGGATGGTGATTCTCTGTGTGCTTATTTACGTTAATTTCTTTACACACCATTACATCTACGACATTCGATATTTTTTATTTGCTCTGAGCGCGCTGCTTTTTTATCGTACTAAAGTGTTTTTTAAACCCAACAAAACTTATTACTGGATGCCATTATTGCTGGGCTTTATACTAGTTTCGTTGTTTATTTGGATTGCCGAAAACGTAAGCACATTTGGCGCTATTTGGGTCTATCCGAATCAAATGCATGGCTGGAACCTTGTCTCGATTGCCAAAATGGGCTCATGGTTTCTATTGATGATGATTAGCTTTGTTTTAGTTTCGCTGCTACACCACCCAAATAGAGTTGAAGGCAGATGAGCATCACCATTCTCACCCATGATGCGCGCTGGAAGGGGCTTGGCCCGACGGTGAAGCGCGGGGTAGAAGCAGCGCTTGCTGATTATTTGTCATCCCTGCGAAAGCAGGGATCCGGCAAAAAGAAAAAACTGGATGCCAGCTTTCGCTGGCATGACAAGATATCTATTGTGGTCCTCCTCACCAATGATGCTGAAGTGAAGGCCCTCAACGCCCAATACCGTGGCAAAAACAAGCCAACGAATGTGCTGAGTTTTCCGGATGGCAGCGAAGAAATGGATACACAGAGAAAGGCTATCACTAATCTGGGTGATATTGCCATGGCCTATGAAACCATCGCGCGTGAAGCGAGCGAGCAGGACAAGGCGCTTAAGCACCATATCAGCCATTTAGCGGTGCACGGAACCCTGCATTTACTGGGCTATGACCATGAGCAGGAGGCCGAGGCCGAGGCGATGGAGCAGCTCGAAATTGCAATTTTAGCGCGTATGGGTATTGCGAATCCCTACGAACCCAAGTAGCATCGTGCCATGAATTACGCACCCCCAGCCCCTGAGGGCGATAGTAAACCTCCGTCGTCGTATAGCTCGGCCTCGCGCCTGAGCAAAGCCGTGCAATGGTTTCGCGAGCGTGTTGGCGTGCGCAGCGAAGGTTCGCTCAAGGAAATGATCGAAGAGGCGCTTGAGGAAAATGGCGGCGAAGCCACAGACATAAGCGCTGAAGAAAAATCACTGCTTAAGAATCTCATTAATTTCGGCGAGCTTTCGGCCTACGATATCATGGTGCCGCGCTCGGATATTATGGCGGTGCCGCGCCATGTCAGCTTTGAGGAGTTGAAGCAGCATGTGATCACCATCGGCCATACGCGCATTCCGGTCTATGATGAATCGCTCGATGCGATTGAGGGGTTTATCCATGTGAAGGATTTATTTCCACATCTGGTCGCGAAGGAGCAGTTCAATATCAGCAAAATTCTGCGTGATATTTTGTTTGTCCCGCCCAGCATGCGCATTGTCGATTTGCTGCTGAAAATGCGGGTTTCTGGCTGTCATATTGCCATTGTGGTCGATGAATTCGGCGGCACGGATGGTCTGGTGACGATGGAGGATTTGTTCGAGCAAATCGTCGGCGATATTCAAGACGAGCATGATGGCCACGAGGCCGAGCCGACCATGCGCTGGCTTGGCGACCATGTGGTTGAGGCCGATGCGCGCACGCCGATCGCGAAACTCGAAGCGGCCTTGGGCGAGACATTATCCGCGCTGGTGCATGAGGATGATGACCTCGATACGCTCGGCGGGCTTATTTTCTCGACGTTGGGGCGCATCCCCGTGCGTGGCGAAATGTTGATGTTAAAAGCCAACCTCAAAGCCGAAATTTTACAGGCCGATCCGCGCCGTATACGCCTGGTACGCTTGACGCGCATTACCACTCAGTCCGTGGTTGCCTAACATACTCACCCTATATAGCCGGTAGCTGCATCGCGGCATTAATCTCCCGCAAGCGGCTATCGAGCGCCACACTTTGCGCGGCAATGCGGGTTGATGGGCGATCTCCTGCTTTATCAAGCTGAGTCGCCAGCGGTTTTGGAGATGCTGGCTTTGTAGGCGCTACTTCGGCGACTGGGGTAGGGGAGAGCGTTTTCGCGGATGCCACATTGGAAGCGTAGGCGGGGGCATCATTCTCACGAAGGGTGACAAAAGGCTTGATGGGGTCGATCGCCGGCGTTTCTTTGGCGCTGCTTTGGGCCGCCTCTTTAATCCGCTCGACCTGCTGCGCGCGCTCGATCAGGGCGCTTTCTTTGTGGCTAGAGGAGTGGATGACGCCTTCCGTATGGTCGAACCATTTGCGGATGTAATAGCGATCAATCCCAATGACTGCACCGGTGAGCGCGCCAAGCATGGTGCCGATGCCGAGCATCACCGGAGTGGCGCTCGCAAGGCCAAGCGTGTGCGCCAAGGGTTCGATATAGGAAAGAATGCCCGCATGGCCGATGAGCGAGGTGCCGCCAGTCATGAATGCGGCGGCAAGCAGCGCGCCAATGCCGGCACAGATGGCAACGGTTTTCCAATGAAACACATGGGGTGGCTTGTGATGGCCTTCATACTCGCGCATCAATTCCTGTTTAATGGCCTCTGCCTCGCGATCGCCTTCGGGGCCTTCCGGCAGGTCGTAATAACGATCGAGCAAGTAGCGGCGCTGTTCGGATAAATCGGCGGATTCGGCGTTGATCGCCGCGGTCGAGCCAATATTACCAAAGGTCGAAGCGCCTTTGAGCACGCCGACCCCGCCCGCGGCGGCGGCGAGCGATAGCACACCGGCAATGCCTAAGGTGCCGATAAAGGGTGCGGCGGCAAGCCCGCCAATGACCAGGCCAATGATGCCATAAAGCGAAGCGCCGCCGAGGGTGCCTTGTAAAAATCCCTTATATCCTGCGGATAACAGCCGGCGATAATACGGGCTATGCGACGCATCGACCCCGCCGGTGGGCGTGGTTTTTAATTTCAGTTCTGTGGTCTCAAGGCTCGACATCGCGTGCTATACACCTATTTTTACCCTATCATTTTACCATAATTGGCTTAGCCGAATATGAAGCTTTTGTGACAATATGGGATACCCGGATGGCGCATAAAAACGGCCAAAATACTCTATCGATTGCCGCTTTCGCCAATGCGTGGGGTATGCTAAACCGGGGTCATGACCATCGCCCAATTCATTGTAGCCTATGCCGTGTGCTGGTGGCTGGTGTTATTTATGGTGTTGCCGCATCAGGCGCAGCCCGATAATAATCCGCAGCCTGGTCATGTCCCATCGGCCCCGAAAAAGCCGAATATCCGCCAAAAATGCTGGTGGACGAGCGTTCTCGCGCTGCTGCCGACTTTGTTGATTTACCTGGTGGCAAGTAGCGCCCGCGCCGAAGATGCCATCTACCATGTCGGCGGCGGCTGCCATGCGTTGTCAACCCATGTAGCCGCGTCGGATGTCGCCGCGCGGGATGGATTCAATCACCATGGCGAGCCGATTCGCGCTGCTGGCCTTAATCCCGAGTCCTCGGCCATTGGTTCAGGCCCCATCCGCCTGCCGCTTGAGATCCCAAGCGAGCGTTATCTTGGCGGTAACGCATCAGCGGATAATTCGAGCAACACGAACGCTAATTCCAATACTTCGATTCAGGGTCGCAACATCGATCTTTCCGAGAGCTTTTTGCGCGTGGGAGAATTGGCGATTACGCCCGATGGAAATACATTGCTGAACGGACAGTCAATATCGAATAATCAAATTTTATCTGATGATTGTAGAAAAACAGCGCCTCAATAATAGTGTGAAAAATGCATAAGATTCATCGATCTTGGTCGCGCGGTGCGGGCATGCGGATTGCGCTGCTGTGGCTACTGGCCGGATGTACCCCGGCGGATATTGATTATTGCCGTGGTTTTGGGGTTGAAGGCACAACGGAATATGCCAAATGCCTTGATCATGCGCATGCTGAAGCGAGCGCCTTTGCCATCGACCGTGAGCAATGCGCCCTTGAAGCGGATGGGGTCTATCCGCCGTCGCTTTACGAATATCGCCGTCGCCCTAGCTTTGGGTATGGGGTTGGGCAGCGTGGCTATTATCGCTCGGGCGGTTTTATCACCATCGAGCCGGATTTCAGGCGTAATGCCCAGATCGATTATCTGCGGGCGCGCATTATCACGCCGTGCATGCAGGCACGGGGCTGGAATTCACCCGATCGCTGGCAGGATGGGCAACGTCAAACGAAGCTAGTGAAGCCGTCGCCTAGACGGCTACGTAGCACCGGCGCCACCGATTAAAAAACTGCCATGGCTACCGTTTTAGCCTGTCGATAAGCCACGCCAAACCATTGCAATTTGCGCGGCGCGGGCCATAGTGTGCCCCCTTTTCATGAATGGAGTTCTTGATGCGCCTTTCCCAGTATTTTTTGCCCTTACTCAAAGAAGACCCCAAAGAGGCGCAGATTCTATCGCATCGGTTGATGCTGCGCGCGGGTATGATTCGCCAGCAGGCGGCAGGCATTTATTCGTGGTTACCGTTGGGGTTGGCGGTGTTGAAAAAGATCGAATATATCGTCAACGACGAACTGCAAAAAGCAGGCTGTGTGCCGCTGCTCATGCCGACCCTTCAGCCCACCGATTTATGGAAAGAATCGGGCCGCTATGATGCCTTGGGCAAGGAAATGCTGCGCTTCAATGATCGCGCCGAGCGCGAGCTGCTCTATAGCCCCACTTGCGAGGAAATGATTGTCGATATTTTCCGCAGTTACGTAAAAAGCTACAAGCAATTGCCCTTGAACCTCTATCAGATTAACTGGAAATTCCGCGATGAAGTGCGCCCACGTTTTGGCGTGATGCGTGGCCGCGAATTCTTCATGAAAGACGCTTATTCGTTCCATGTCGATATCGAGGATGCCAAGCGCGAATACGCCAAAATGTATGATACGTACGATCGTATTTTTACGCGCTTGGGTTTAACAGCGGTCGCGGTGAAGGCTGATACGGGCGCGATTGGCGGTGATTTAAGCCATGAGTTTCACGTCATTGCTGAAACTGGCGAAAGCGCGATTTATTATGACGCGAAGCTCGATGATGCGCGCAATGGCAACATCAGCCTGACAAGTGAACAAAAGCGCGCATTATATTCGGCAGCGGATGAGTTACACGTGCCGGATAAATGCCCGCTTACACCAGATCAGCTACGTACCGCGCGTGGCATCGAGGTAGGGCAAGTATTTTTGCTGGGCTCGAAATATACCAAGGCCATGGGCGTTACCGTCACGGGCCCTAATGGCGAATTCACGCCTGAAATGGGTACGTATGGCATTGGCGTCTCACGCCTTGTGGGTGCGATTATCGAGGCGAGCCACGATGCAAGTGGCATTATCTGGCCAGAATCCGTCAGCCCGTTTGATGCAGGAATCATCAACATGCGTAGCGGCGACGCGGCCTGCGATGCGCTGTGTGAGCAGCTTTACAGCGCACTTAGTAATGCGGGCCTCACACCGCTGTATGATGATACCGACAAGCGCGGCGGCGAAAAATTCGCGAGTATGGATTTGATTGGTCTGCCATGGCAGCTCACCGTTGGCCCCAAAGGTGCCGCGGCTGGAACGATTGAAGTGAAGCACCGCAAGAGTGGCGAAAAAGCAGAAATCTCGCTCGATGCGGCGGTAGCGAAAGTTATTGAGAACTACAAAACCAAGGTCGCGGCGTGAGCATACTCTCGCCAGTGGAGCGGCTCCTCGCGTGGCGTTATTTGCGCGCAAGGCGTGGGTTTATCTCGATCACCACCTGGTTTGCGATTATCGGCATTGCGCTAGGGGTGGCGACGCTCATTCTCGTCACCTCGCTGATGAATGGCATTCGCGATGAGATGACCTCGCGCTTCATCGGGCTTGATGGGCATGTGACGGTTTATAGCAACGCCCGCGCTTTTAGCGATTATGCGCCGACGATAGAAGCGATTTCCACGCTGCCAGAAGTGCTGCGCGTGACACCAAAAATCACTGGGCAGGTAATGGTAACGGCGCGCGGCACCGCCCTTGGTGCGCAGGTGACGGCTACCCCGTTTGCCGCGCTTGAAAAAAATATACTCATTACCAGCAATATCACCGCCGGTTCACTCGATGGCTTAAAAGAGGTACCGCCGGTGATGCCTGACGACGCGAGCATGATTCCGGAAACAAGCAATGCAAATAGTGCTGACAATAGCGTACAAGAGGGCATTCAAGCCACTATCGATCCGCCATCCATTAATGAAGCGGGTGTAGTACTGGGTGAAAGCCTCGCCCGTAATTTGCGGGTTGGGGTGGGGGATTCCGTTACCCTCATTTCGCCGCAAGGCCGAGCAACGATTGCTGGTTTTATCCCGCGCATGAAGTCGTATCCGGTCATCGCCACCGTCAAGCTTGGCATGCATGCGATTGATTCAAGCCTGGTCATGATGCCATTCACCGAGGCGCAGAAGTACTTTTTGCTGATGGGGGCGGATGGGCAGGGCGCCATCAGCAACCTTGAGGTGATGCTGAAGGATGTGAACCAAGCCAAATCCGTGAGTAAACATTTGCGCGAAGTGCTGGGCAGGGACGCGCGGGTGTACGACTGGCAGCAAAGCAATGCCAGCGTGTTTGCCGCACTCACCGTGCAACGTAACGTGATGGTGATCATTCTCGCGCTGATTATTCTCGTCGCGGCCTTCAATATTATCTCGAGCCTTGTCATGCTGGTGAAGGAGAAAGGGCGCGATATTGCAGTGCTACGCACGATGGGGGCCACGCGCGGCAGCATCATGCGCATTTTTATGGCGGCTGGCACCTGGATTGGCGTTGTGGGCACTGTTGCGGGTGTGGGGCTTGGGTTGCTGCTGGCCACGTACCTTGAATCTATCCATCACTTCGTTGAAAAGCTGATTGGTCAAGAAATCCTCGTCGAAAATATTTATTTTCTTTCGACGCTTCCAACCAAGACCGACCCGCGTGAAGTAGCGGTGATTATCGCCTTATCGCTGCTGCTATCCTTTCTGGCGACGATCTACCCGGCGCGGCGTGCTGCACGTCTCGACCCGGCGGAGGCGCTGCGCTATGAGTGATATTCTCACCCTATCCGCCATCACTCGTAGCTATGCCACCAATGACGGCGCGGTGGAGGTGCTTCGCAACGCCAACCTAACGCTCAAGGCGGGTGAGCTCGTGGCGCTGATTGGGCCTTCGGGCTCGGGTAAATCGACCCTGCTGCACATCGCTGGCCTGCTTGATAGCCCACAAACTGGCAATATTGTGATTGCGGGGATAGATGCGACACATGCGAGCGATGCCGCGCGCACACGCCTGCGCAATCAGCATATTGGCTTTATTTATCAGTTTCACAACTTGCTGCCCGAGTTGACCGCGCTTGAAAACGTCATGATGCCGCAGCTCATTGCGGGCGTAAAAATCAAGGTCGCAAAAGCCCGCGCGAGTGAGCTGTTAGCGCGGCTTGGTCTGGCTGAGCGCGTGACGCATCTGCCCGCGCAACTCTCCGGTGGGGAGCAACAACGCGTAGCGATTGCGCGCGCACTGGCGAATAAACCACCGCTGATATTGGCGGATGAGCCGACCGGAAACCTCGACCCCGT
>CAZZCK010000002.1:46303-50456 GCA_964652475.1 uncultured Azospirillum sp. | reverse complement strand
AGTAAGGCTTATACCGCACCCGCGCTCGGCACCGCGCCGCTCAGCGATTATGCCACGTTGGGCCAGCATAGTGATGGGCTGATTGCGCTGACCACTGGGCTGCAAGGCGGCTTTGGTAAAATGCTGCTCGCCAACCGCATGGCGGATGCACAAACGCTGCTTAAGCAACTGCATAAAATGTTCGGTGATCGGCTCTATATCGAGCTGACGCGCCATTCACTCAACGAGGAAAAACTCATCGAGCGGGCGCAGATTGACGCCGCGCTTGCGAGCAACATTCCACTGGTCGCGACCAATAATATTTATTTTGCGGATAAGGGCATGGTCGAGGCGCATGATGCGCTGATGTGCGTAGCGGATGGCCGCTATGTGACCGAGACTGACCGCCCGAAAATGAACGAACATCATCGTTTCAAATCCACCGAGGAAATGATGCTGTTGTTCCGCGATATTCCGGAATCCATCGAAAACACCATGAACATTGCCAAGCGCTGCCATATCTGGGCGCCGTCGCGTTCGCCGATTTTGCCTGGCTTTGCGATGACGGATGCGGCGGGCAATGTGCTCAGTGAATCGGAAGCCTTGGCAGTAAAAGCGCGCGCTGGGCTTCAAGCACGCCTCGAAAAACTGGTGTTCACGCCCGAGATGGATGAAACCGAGCGCGAGCGCATCGCCAAGCCCTACCGTGAGCGGCTCGAGTTTGAGCTTGATGTCATCATCACCATGAAATTTCCGGGCTATTTCCTCATCGTCTCGGATTTTATCTCATGGGCGAAGGCGCATAATATTCCCGTTGGCCCCGGGCGGGGTTCGGGGGCGGGCTCCATCGTCGCCTGGGTGCTGCTGATTACGGATTTGGACCCGCTACGTTATGGCCTCCTGTTCGAACGGTTTTTGAACCCCGAGCGTGTCAGCATGCCCGATTTCGATATCGATTTTTGCCAGGATGGCCGCGAGCGCGTCATTCACTATGTGCGCGAGAAATATGGCGACGACCGGGTGGCGCAAATCATTACCTTTGGGAAATTACAGGCCCGCGCCGTGCTGCGCGATGTGGGCCGCGTGCTGCAAATGCCCTACTCGCAGGTGGATCGCATTTGTAAGCTGGTGCCCAATAACCCGGCAGCGCCCGTGACGCTAAAAGAAGCGATTGAGCAAGAACCGCTGCTGAAACAAGCGATGGACGAGGACGAGAATGTCGAGCATCTCGTTGGCCTTTCGCTCAAGCTCGAGGGGCTGTATCGCCACGCATCCACCCATGCGGCGGGTTTGGTGATTGGTGATCGGCCGTTGGCCGAGTTAACGCCGCTCTATAGCGACCCCAAATCCGACATGCTGGTGGTGCAGTATTCCATGAAATGGGCGGAGGCGGCAGGCCTCGTGAAGTTCGACTTTCTGGGCTTGCGTACACTTTCGATTTTGCAAAAAGCGGTGGAGTTTGTTGCCGCAACGGGTACCGAAATTGACCTGTTAAAACTGCCCGAGGGTGATGCCAAAACTTATGCGATGCTGAGCCGTGGGGATACGCTCGGTGTGTTCCAGTTTGAATCCGCCGGCATGCGCGAGGCCCTTAAAAACCTCAAGCCCGATGCGATTGAGGATTTAATTGCGCTGGGTGCGCTTTATCGCCCAGGCCCGATGGATAATATCCCGACCTATATCGAGGTGAAGCATGGCCGTGCCCGCCCGGATTATTTGCACCCGCTGCTTGAGCCAGTGCTGAAGGAAACCTACGGCGTGATTATTTACCAAGAGCAGGTGCAAAAAATTGCTCAAGTATTATCGGGCTATACGCTCGGCGGGGCAGATTTACTACGCCGCGCGATGGGTAAGAAAATTAAGGCCGAGATGGATGCGCAGCGCGCCCTGTTCGTCGAAGGGGCGGTGAAAAATAATGTCAACAAAGCGCAGGCGAGCAATATCTTCGACCTGGTGGCGAAGTTTGCGGGCTATGGCTTCAATAAATCCCACGCGGCGGCCTATGCAGTGATTGCTTACCAAACCGCCTACCTCAAGGCGAATTACCCCGTTGAATTCATGGCTGCCTCGATGACCTATGAAAGCGGCTCGACCGATAAGCTGGCGCAATTTGTGGGCGAGGCGAAAAAATTCGGCATTGCCGTGCTGCCGCCCGATATTAATGCCAGCGAGGTGATGTTTGCGGTAGAAAGGATTCAGGATTCGGGATTCGGGATTCAGAAAAAAAACCATCTGAAATCGTCAGATTCTACGAGTCTAAACGTAGATAAGAACGATAAAAAATCAGAATCACAGATGCATGGTTCCCCCGAATCCCGAATCCCGAATCCTGAATCCTTTCTTGCCATTCGCTACGCGCTTGCCGCGATTAAAAACGTAGGTGCAGCCGCGATGGCCGCGATCGTAGCGGAGCGCAAAGCGAACGGGCCGTTTAAGGATATTCATGATTTTGCCGCGCGGGTGGATGCAAGCGTGATGAACCGCCGCCAGCTTGAATACCTCACCATGGCCGGGGTGTTTGATTCGCTGAACCCGAACCGCCGCCAAGTGTTTGAATCCATCGATATGCTGATGGCAACCGCGCAGAACGCGACCGAAGAGCGCACCAGCACACAGGTGAGCCTGTTTGGTGGCGAGGTGAGCCAGGCAATGAACCGCCGCGCATTCAAAACGGTGGAGGAATGGCCGCTGATCGAAAAACTGAACCATGAATGCGGCGCGGTGGGCTTTTATCTCTCGGCCCACCCACTCACACCCTATGAGCCAGTATTCAAAAAGCTTGGCATTTCGCCCTCGAGCCGCCTGAGTGAGCAGTTTCATGACAAACAAAAACTCAAGCTCGCTGGTATTTTGAATGCGACCAAAATGCGCAGTTCGCCGCGCGGGCGCTCGGCGTTCCTCACTTTATCCGACAGCCACGGTCAATATGAAGTAGCGGTGTTTGATGAGCATTTGCTGAACCAGCATCACGCTATGCTAAAAAATGGTGCGGCGTTGATGCTCGGAATCGACGTGCGCCACAGTGAGCGTGGGCAGCGTTTACTCGTCACGCGCATCGACCTGCTTGATGAAGTATCGCAAAGCGTGCGGCCAAGCATGGTGACGCTGACACTCGAGGATGTGACGGAACTGAACGCCATTAAAACCATGCTCGGTGCACCTGCCGAGCGCGGCGCAAAAGTAGAACTACATGTGCGCATTCCAAGCGGAGTGGTGAAGCTGGCGCTCGCAGGGCATTACACCATTGCCGCGCAATCCATGATGCAGGTGCAGGCGCTTGAGGGCGTGAGCGCTGAAGCGGCTTAGTTTTCTACCAACGTGATGCGAATGAATACTGTATCGCCCAGTGATAGGTTTTCGGCTTTTCGCACCTGCGCCTTGATGGGCAAAATAAACGAGCTCACCTCTTTGTAAGGAAAAATCGAAGTAGCCCATACCGTGCTGCCGATCGTTGCTTTCACACGCACCGAGCCCCAGCCGCGCCGTGGGCCGGTGATGATGCTTTTAATCTGGTTGGTAATCTCGACTGGTACGGTAATGAAATGCCACGCGCCCGGGCCTTGGTACAACCACATGGGCGCGTTAAATGTGAAGCTGCAATCGGGAATCATTAGAGCCTCGCCAAATCATCCTCACTCAAGCCCAGTGCAGCCAAAATTCCACGCGCTTTCGTGATGGTTTCGCGCCATTCATCGGCGGGGGTGGAATCCGCCACAATGCCGCCGCCGACCTGAAACTCAAAGCGGTTGTCATCGAGAATCAAGGTGCGAATGACAACGGATAAATCGCAAGTTTCGCCCGCCCCAAACCAGCCAATGGCGCCGCTATATAGCCCACGTTCCATCTTTTCTTTTTCGCTGCACCAGCGTATGGCGGCAATTTTAGGCGCACCGGTCATCGAGCCGGCGGGAAAGCAGGCGCGCACGGCCTCATACGTCGTGATATGTGGAAATTTCTGAGCGCGAATCGTGGAAATGAGATGATGAATCGTGCTGTAGGAATACAGTGTCGATTGCTCCACCACTTCGACTGTTTTGGGAGCGCTGACACGTGCTAAATCATTGCGCATTAAATCGACAATCATCAAATTTTCAGCGTGATTTTTGTCGCTGATTTTTAGTGTCTCACGAATTGTCCAATCAACGGCTTCATCCTCACTACGGCGGGCGGAGCC
>CAZZCK010000002.1:33461-46203 GCA_964652475.1 uncultured Azospirillum sp. | reverse complement strand
ACAAAATGCTCGATGGTTTTGCGGTGGTGATCAAAGCGAAAGAGCTGCGCATAACGCGTTAGAAAAATATTGGGTAATGTGATTGGGCTTGGGGTTTCATCTGTATGGTTTTCGCATGCACCATAGCCAATATAGCCGACCCAAAGCGGCAGCCGATCAGCGGTTGCGGGTAGGGCTGGTAATACTCGCCAATCATCGCCGCTGATGGTTTCAAGCGGCTGCACGAAGCAGTAACTCATCGTGCCGCTGAAATTTTCTTGCAGACCGGAATAGAGAAACGCGACATCGCGCCCTGCATAGCGGGCCGCATAATCAAGCGGTTCGACCCATGGTAGGGTGGCATGTAACAACCAGTTGCTCATACCCAATCTTTACTGTGTGCAGCGATATAAGCCGCACGATCCGCATCGATTTTGGTGATGAGATCGCGGATGACTGGATGGGCTATATCAAACATTTTTCCATCCGGCATCAGTGCGGCAATCGGCCAAATGCCAAGGCGAACATTGCTGATACATAATGCATCCGCAGCGAGCAGTTCGTGCCTATCGGCTTTGATTTCATGCACATCCGCAAGGCGCAAAACCGCTGCGCGCGTGGTACCGGCAATGCAGTTTGTTGAAAGGGCAGGGGTGAAGAGCGCGCCGCCTTTAAGCCAGAAAATATTGCCGCTGCTGGTTTCGCTGATCTCACCAGTGGCCGATAGCATGAGCGCCTCATCGCAGCCATGATCGCGCGCTTCAAGCAGTGCCAGCGTGCTGCCAATCCCATGTGCGAGTTTATAATTGGCGGGTAAACTGCTCAATGCCGGGCGAGTGATGCTGGTTAGCCAGAGGCGATACGCGGCTTTGGGTGGCGGCGTTGCGGGAAGATATTCCATCGCCCAATTGGCCTGAATATCCGCATCGGGAAGGTAGCCACGGCTGCCGACCCCGCGTGAAATACTGAGGCGTAAAAAGCCATCACATGCGTGATTTTTTTGTATAAGCGTGCGTGCAATTGCCTTCCAATCGACCGATGGTGGCGTGATGCGTAATGCCTGTAACCCAGCCTCAAGGCGACTGAGATGAAGTTGCCATTGATAGGGCACTGCCTGTTCAAGGCGAATGGTTTCAAACACACCATCGCCGAAGCGAAAGCCGCGATCCGCAATCGGCAGCATGGCTTCGTTGACGGGCAGGAAACGGCCATTGAGGCAGGTGAGCGTGGGTGTGTGCATGGGCTTGCTTTAGCGTGAATTTTCCGCCATGACACTACTAAAAATAAGGATTGCTATGCCCCATTACGCCCATATGGTGTCGATCAACCGCTTGCAGGCCCATGCGCATCTCGGGTTTTACACCGGCGAGCGGGCGAAATTACAGCCGGTTGAAATCTGTTTTCGCCTTTATTTTCCTGAGGCTCCGGCATGTTCGGGCAATGATGAAGCGAATTTCATTGATTACGGTGCGCTATGCAAACTGTTGACTGATTATATCGCCACGCATGATTTTAAGTTGATTGAATTTATGGGTGCTGAATTACATCGTCAGTTGCGTGCTGATTTGGATGCGCGCGGCGGTGCGGATATTAAGCTCTGGCTGCGCCTGAATAAAATCGCCGCACCGGTGCCGGGCTTGACCGGTGGCGCGAGTTTCACCCATTGCGATTTGCCGAAGAATGCCACGGTGGCCACGCATGATTGAGGCCCTATGATTTTTCTCGCACTGGGTAGTAATCAAGGCAATCGCGAGGAATTTTTGGCCCAAGCGCGCACGGTGCTGATGGCTTACGATGTGGAGATTATCGTCGCATCCTCCATCCATGAAACACCGGCCTTGATGCCTGAAGGCGCGCCGGATGAGTGGGATGTAGCGTTTTTGAACCAGGTGATTGCGGTGAAAACGCATCTCACGCCGCATGAGCTGCTTGCTTGCGTGAAGCTGATTGAGCAGGAGCTGGGCCGCAAACCCACGGCGCGCTGGGCCCCGCGCGAGATTGATATCGATATCATTGCCTATGATGAACAGCTGATCGTCGATGAAATGCTGACATTACCTCACCCGCAGATGGATATTCGCCGCTTTGTGCTGGCACCGTTATGCGAAATTGCCCCCGATTGGGTTCACCCGGTGCTTCATAAAACGGCGCGAGAATTACTGGCGGAGCTGGCGGCATGAAGCGCCCTCAACTGGTGGGTATTGTCAATGTCACGCCTGATTCATTTTCGGGCGATGGGGTGAGTGCAAACGAAGCAATTGCGCATGCGAAACAGCACATGATCGATGGTGCGGATATCATCGATATCGGCGCGGAATCAACGCGCCCCAACGCGACACCAATGACCGCGGATCATGAATGGGAAAGGTTGCTACCCGTGCTGAGCGGGATAATGACGGTCGATTGGCGCGACCGTGTTCGCCTGAGCATCGATACGCGTCATGCACAAACTGCGGCGCGTGCGCTCGCCATGGGTGTCGATATCATCAACGATGTGGGCGGGCTTACTGATGCGGCGATGTGCAAGGTGATTGCAGCGCATGCTTGTGCAGTCATCGTCATGCATTCGCTTACAATTCCTGCCGATCGCGCGATCACCTTGCCTGAAGATTGCGATGTTATTGCCGAATTGCTGATCTGGAAAGCGCGTATCACCGCCCATGCTTCAACTCACGGTATTGTCGCCGAGCGCTTGATTTACGATGTCGGGATTGGTTTTGGTAAAACTGCACCGCAATCGCTGGCGTTGATAGTGGCTGCCGATCGATTCCAGCACAGCGGCGGGCGGTGGTTATTTGGCCATTCGCGTAAATCCTTCATGAAGCTATTTGGGGTGGATGAGGCGGCGGCGCGTGACGATCTCACCCTTGCATTCTCGGCGCAATTAGCTGCCGCGGGTATTGATTATCTACGGGTGCATAATGTGGCTCGGCACACTTCGATGTTCGAGCAGTTATGCACCTAAACCCAGAAATCGCGGTATTGCTGACAGCGCTCAATAACCCCTCGTTGCCGGGTATTGACCTCTCGCTTACGCGCATACGCAAATTGCTGGGGGCACTTGCTAGCCCTGAGAAAAAGATCGCCCCCGTCATCCATATCGCGGGTACGAATGGTAAAGGCTCGACGCTCGCTTTCCTGCGTGCGATGTATGAAGCTTCGGGCTACCGCGTGCATGCCTACACTTCGCCCCATTTGGTGCGGTTTAACGAGCGCATCGTGATCGCGGGCAGCGAAATCAGTGATGATTATTTGCTCGCGCTGCTGCAGCGTGTCACTAGGGCGGCGCAGACCATTCCCGTCACCTTTTTCGAGGCAACAACGGCGCTTGCTTTTCTTGCCTTTGCCGATCATCACGCAGATGTAGTCCTGCTTGAAACCGGCCTTGGCGGTAGGTTGGATGCCACGAATATTGTGGCCAATCCCCTCGCGACCATCATCACCCCGATCGATTACGACCACATGGAATTTTTGGGCGATAGGCTCGATAAAATAGCCGCAGAAAAAGCCGGTATCATCAAGCACCGTGTGCCCTGTTTTGTGGGAGCTCAGCAGACCGAAGTACGTGAGGTGCTCAAGCGAGTCGCGCGGATGAATGAAGCGCCACTCTATCTCAATCACCAAGATTGGCGCTACGATGTGAACGGTGCATCAATCGATGTTACCTCGGGCACAGCCGCCTGGCGCTTACCGCTGCCGGCATTGATTGGTGTCCATCAGCAGCATAATGCGGCGCTGGCGAGTGTGGTTGGCAAATCGCTACCCCAATTGCCGGTGAGTGATGCAGCGCTCAGCAAGGCGATGCAGCAGGTGCGTTGGCCCGCACGTTTACAAAAACTTGAGCATGGGCCACTGGTCGAGGCATGGGGTGCGCGCGGCGAGGTCTGGCTTGATGGCGGGCATAATGCGCATGCGGCCCAGGTGCTTGCGGATTGGATGCACGCCCAGCCATGCCCGGTGACACTGATATTAGGCATGATGCAGCGCAAGAATATCCACACTTTTTTACAGCCCATGGCGCCATGCATCGCGCGGATTATCGCGGTATCAATTGAAGGGGAAGCATGCCATGCGCCTGAAACAATGGTGGGGATAGCACACAGGATGGGGATTACGGCTGATCTTGCGAGCAGCGCTTTGAATGATATCGTTTTCAACCAAGGCAAGCAGGATGGAACCTTGCTGATCGCGGGATCGCTTTTTCTTGCGGGAGAAATACTTAAAAACCATAGCTAATCATCATCGCCACTGCTATATTTACCAACAAACGAGGTACCTTATGACCGATACCGCACCCCATTTTTTACGGATCAACGAGCAGCTGGAAGCCTATTGGCAGCGCATTCGCAAAAACGATGCGATGCCGCTCGAATCAGCGGTAGTGATCGAAGATCTGGTAGAGATATGGGACCATTGCTTTTTGGTGAACGTGCGCCCGGATAAATTTTCCTACAGCTATTTGGGGGCGGCGCTCATCGAGGCTTACGGCGATAATATGACCGGCAAAGAAATCACCGAAACGTTGCTTTACCCGCATCCTATTTCACTGTTTAGTACCTTCAAAAATGTGGTGGTCAGCGGCGAACCGCGGGTCGATGACAGCGAATTTATCAACCGCAATGGGGTGACGATTAAATACCGCTCCTGCGTATTGCCGCTTGCGGCACCGGATCGTAGCGGCATTCGTTTCTTACTGGGGGGAATGAAATGGAAAGCCTACACGTCCTCCAATCCTAAGGAAAATACATGAAATCCGGCAAGCAAGCGATCGAGGCGATTGCCCTGCGCCGTGCGACCCTGGTCGATCCGGATAAAGTTCGTTACCGTGTCTACAGCACGCCCACTGAATTCATCGCCGTGATAGCCGAAAGTGCCCTGATGGCTGTTAAAGTTTCGGGTATCGCGAAGCCGCATCGCATTGTGCGGGATTTGCCGACCGCTGGCGCATCGGTTACGGCGCAAAATATCAGCCCACCGAATCACGAAGCAGCGCGGGTGCCATTACCCACGCAAATGACGGAGAAAAAAGCGATTCATGTCGCGCCGCATGAGGTTGCTAAGAAAGCGAACCCCGACGAACAGTTTCAGCCACTCGATATGCGTGATTTACAAAAAAAGTCGTCCGTGCGGGCGCGTATTTTATCGCCGCAAATGCTGACGGATATTATCGAGCAGCATGTGCAGCATGCTCCTCCTCTGGCTAGTGGCGAGGCGGCGGCACGGCACGATACGGTCGCTACACCTAACCCTGCGATCGATACTACGCAGATCACCGCCGACTCAGGCAATTTATCTCCCGAAGAGGTTGAAAAATTATTGCATGGCTAAGCGGATTTCCTTTTTTCTCATCAGCGCGTTGCTCTGCACATTCGCGCTACCTGTATTGGCGCGCGAGCAAATTCGTGTGGTCGGCTCATCAACGGTATTTCCATTCGTAGCGGCGGCGGCGGAGCAATTCGGGCGCGGCAGTGGCTTTCGTACCCCGATTGTCGAAGCGACGGGCACGGGTGGCGGCATCAAGGTATTCTGTAGCGGGATTGGTAAGCAATATCCTGACATGGCCAATGCTTCGCGCCCAATCAAATCAACGGAGATCAGCTTGTGTGAAAAACATGGCGTCACCGAAATAACTGAGCTTAAGCTTGGCTATGACGGTATTGTGATTGCCAATGCGCGCAGCAGTGAAACTTACGCGCTGACCCGCGAGCAGCTCTTTTTAGCCTTGTCGCGCGAGGTTCCGCGCGATGGGAAGCTTATCATCAATCCTTACAAACGCTGGCGCGAGATTGATCCCGCCTTACCGGATGTGGCGATTCGCATGTATGGGCCACCGCCAAGCTCTGGGACGCGCGACGCGTTTGTCGAACTGGTGATGATGGAGGGCTGCAAGCTTGTGCCCGAAATGAAGCCATGGTCGGGTGACGAAAAATCACGCAAAGCGCATTGCGCGGCGATGCGCGAGGATGGTGCGTTTATCGAAGCAGGGGAGGATGATAACCTGATTGTACAAAAGCTGCTCAATAGCCCGGAGACGCTCGGGGTATTTGGGTATAGCTTTCTCGAATCGAACGCGGCACTTATCAAAGCCAACCCGATCGATGGGGTGATGCCAACCTACGAGGCGATTGAATCGGGCCATTACCATATTGCGCGAAGCTTGTTTGTCTACATCAAGAATGCCCATATTGCTCATGTCCCAGGCTTGCGCGAATTCGCGGTCGAACTGGCATCGGATGCGGCTTCGGGAAGCGACGGGTATTTGTTGCTCAAAGGCTTGTTACCCCTTGGGCCAAGCGATCATCAGGCAGTCAAAGCGCGCATCGCATTGATGAAATAAAAACTGGCTGTACAGCGCCTCAAATTCGTGGCAAAAAGCCGCTTCTTAAAAAATAAACAAGGGTGTTTTCAATGCAAAGCGTGGTAGTCGTTGGCTCGCAATGGGGCGATGAGGGTAAAGGCAAAGTCGTCGATTGGTTAAGCGAACGCGCCGATGTGATCGTGCGCTTCCAGGGCGGCCATAACGCGGGCCATACGCTGGTAATCGATGGGGTCACCTATAAGCTTTCGCTGCTGCCTTCGGGTGTCGTGCGCAAGGGAAAAATCAGCATCATCGGCAACGGGGTAGTGATCGACCCCTGGGCATTGTTGGCTGAAATCGAGAAAGTTCAAAAACAAGGCGTTGAAGTCTCATCCACTACTTTAAAAATCGCTGAGAACGCACCGTTAATCCTACCTATTCACCAAATGCTGGATGCCGCTTCGGAAAAACTGCGCGGCAATAATAAGATCGGCACCACGGGCCGTGGCATTGGTCCTGCCTATGAGGACAAAGTAGGTCGCCGGGCGATTCGCGTCTGCGATTTGGCTAACCTTGATACGCTGAAAGCGAAGCTTGCGGATATGGTCGCCCATCACACACCGATCCTCGCTGCTTCGGGTGCCGAGGCGGTGGATGTGGAGGCGATGTTTGCCGCTTTGAAAGAAGTGGCGGCAAAAATCACTCCGTTTGCCACCCCCGTATGGCGCTTGCTTGCGGAATACCGGGCGCAAGGTAAGCGCATTTTGTATGAGGGCGCACAAGGCACGATGCTGGATGTGGATTACGGCACCTATCCGTTTGTGACCTCGAGCAATACATTGGCAGGGGCTGCTACGCTTGGCTCGGGCTCCGGCATCCACTCCATCGGTTATGTACTTGGTATCACCAAAGCCTACACCACGCGGGTGGGCAGTGGGCCGTTCCCGAGTGAACTGATGAACGAGATTGGCGAGCAGATCGGGGCACGTGGGCACGAGTTTGGCACGGTAACGGGCCGTAAGCGCCGCTGTGGCTGGTTTGATGCAGTGATGGTGAAACAAGCGGTCATGGTCGGTGGCATTAACGGCATTGCCCTGACGAAACTCGATGTGTTGGATGGTCAGGCCCAGCTGAATATCTGCATTGGCTACGACATTCACGGCACGAAATACGATTACTTACCCGCGGCGAGCGAGCTGCAAGCCGCCGCCACACCGATCTATGAAACTCTCGAAGGTTGGCATGAATCAACCCGTGGTGCGCGCAGCTGGGCCGAGCTTCCCGCCACCGCTATCAAATACATCCGCCGGATTGAGGAATTGATTGGTTGCCCGGTGGCGCTACTCTCCACTTCGCCCGACCGCGAAGACACCATCATGGTCAAAGACCCGTTCTTGGGCCTTTAGGCGAGCATTTGTTTGACTACACCCGTCAGTTTATTTTTTGCCGCATTTTTCACTTCAGGTGGAATGTTGGCAACTAAATCGCCAATCACCGTTCCACCTGCCGCGGAGACAGCGGCGGTTGGAGCTTGGTTTTCTGGAAGAGATACCCGATCAAGCGCTTGCTGGTGCACGGCCACTGCTGCTTTTTGACGCATACCCGTCAAATCAAGCCTGAGCATGCATTTTGTTGATTCTGCCGAAGCGGCCACCTTCTGGCAACGTTGCTCGTAAGTCTTTTTCAAATCTTCGCCCAAGCTATTGGTTTCAAATTCTCTAGGCAACTCGGGCATGGCTGCTGGTTCTTTTGGCTCAGGGCGTGTGACCATACCAACAAGCGCCTTAGTGGGTCTTACAAGAACGTCATTAATTAATTTCTTAGCACGGGGAATCACCACCGGGAAAAGCCAACTCGTGCGATCACCGATTTCAATCTCAACGCTTAATTTCGCAGAGTCCAAGCTTGCATTACGCCATGCATTTACTGGACCATCAAATATTCCAAACATTACGTGTACCTTGCCATAGAAGTTATTATTAAGCTCATATTAGCATTTTAAGGCTACTTCGTTTGTGAAGATTTGATGACAATTTTTCCTCTAGGCTATGCGTATTTCTTAAAATAATTGATTTGTATATACGGCGCAAACCACTCCCCAATTGAGAATGGCACGAAGTTTGCCTATAGTGTGCGGTAAAGCAAAAAATTACTCGCACGAGAACCCATGGCCCAAGCCGCACGCATCGACGATAGCGAAATCCCCCTGATCGAGGAGCAGGTCGAGACTGGCTTGCAGCAACTACTTGATATGTATCGCACGAGCTACATCCCCGGTGGCGATCGAAAGGATGATCTTTTTGGCCGCTTCACGTTTGATGTGAATCGCCCCTTGCCTGAATTCGATCATGCGTACGCCAAGGCTTACGAAGCGCGAGATGATTTTAATGCCAGCCGCAGTGTCTATGCGATGATCTGCGATCATGAGATGCCGATACGGCTGCAAGCCATCACCGATTTGAACGCCTTGATACACCCAAACCTGACGACATTGCTTGGCTCGGGCACGGTGAACTGCTCGCATCTGGGGGAGGCGCGCACAGTATTGTTTATCGAACGCCCGCGCGGTGCTGCGCTCACCGAAATGATCAAGCAGCAGACCCGCCTGCATGAGCATAAAATCATCGATTTTATTTTACAGCCCGCCTTCAAAGCCCTCATGGCCATGCGCGAAAAGAAAGTCAGCCATGGCCATATTCACCCGGGTAATTTCTTTATTAGCGATGTACCGCAGCTGAGCGAATGTATTTCAGCGCCGTGCGGTACCCAGGGGCATTATCTCTATCAGCCGCTTGAACGCTTGATGGCCGACCCACTGGGGCGCGGAGAGGCCACCGAGAAAGCGGATGTGTATGCGCTCGGTATTCTCGCCTTTGAGATGATGTATGGGCTTGAGAAAATCAAAACCATTCCGCGCGATGTGTTTATTCACCGCGCCATCAGTGTTGGCGCCTATCATATCTTTGCGGCAAATCGCGAATTTTCCGACGCATTCCAGGATTTTTTCCGCGGCATCCTGAACGAAAATCCTACCGAGCGCTGGGGGCTCGACCAGCTGGGGCAATGGCTCAATGGTAAGCGCTTTAACATGATTGCGCCGACAGCGCCGAAAGAGGCTTCGCGGCCAATTATGTTCATCAATGAGGAGTTCACCAGCCGTAAAATGCTGGCGCATGCCTTTCACACGCACTGGCGCGAGGCGATGAAAGATATCCGCGCGCTCAAGGTGGATCGTTGGTGTGAAATGAGCTTACATCGCCCGGAGCTTGCCGAAAGCCTGGATCGGGCCTTACGCGTGACGGGCCTTGCCTCAACGGACGCGCAGATGGGCGATATGCTCACCCGGGTGATCGCGATTTTGGACCCGGTGGGGCCGTTGCGTTCGCATGCCTTGGCGCTCAGGCCGGATGCGATGGGGACTGTCTTGGCGGAGTTGATACAGCATCAGGGGCCTGAGTTGCCGCAATTGCTGAGTTTCATCGAAAATGATTTTGGTAATTACTGGGTTGAGCGGGCAGAGAGTAATAAATCCACCGAGATGTCAGCAGCGATTTGGCGCTTACAAAAAGTACGGCCTTTCCTGAAAAATAAGGCGCTTGGTTTTGGCATCGAGCGCGTGCTGTATGATCTCAATCCTTCGATGTGCTGTCAAAGCCCGCTGCTTAAGGCATACCATATCACGACCGCGCTTGACGCACTGAAAACGCTCGATGCATTGGCGGTGAACCTTGCCCCTGAGACCGGCCTTGACGATCGTCATATCGCCGGTTTTGTTGCCGCAAAAATCGAGATGAACAAAGAGCTGTTCATCCATGATTTGAGCCATGTACCAACCTTGGCTGGTAACCCGGAATTGATAATGATCAAGCTTTTGGCCAAAGCACAGCAAAAGCAACCCAAGCTGCAACTGGTTGGGTTATGCACCTGGGCGGCGATGCGCATCGAACGTATGCTCGATGTGATTCATAACCGCATCATTCGCAAACGGCTGAAGCTGCAACTTAAAAAACTGGCGCAAAGCGGTAATCTCTATGAGGTGCTCGGGGCCATCATCAATGCCGATGTTGCCTTTCGCGACCGCGACGGGTTTACCAAAGCGATCGCCCTGCATCAGATCAATCATGATCGCATGGAGCGGTTGAAAAATGAAGATATTCTCGAATATAAATCAAAGCGCGCCGGTGGTAAAATGGCGATGATCATTAGCTACATCGCTCTGGTGATCACCAGCTATATTTCGCTCACCAATGTCTTTGGAATTTAGGAATTATCATGAGCGACGCACCCGCATCCACCGATGAAAAAGATAAAAAATCAGGCAAAAAGCGATTGCCCAATACGGCTAAGGGCATGCCCAAAATGCGCATGAAGCATAAGCTGCTGCTGATCATCATCAGCCTGGTTATGATGGGGCTGCTGCGTACGGGGTTTGTCTTTTTTGTGATCGGCATGCTACCGGCGATTGTCGCCTATTACATGGATGTGACCAAGCATCGCTATATGTTTAAAAGCCTGTTTGCGGCGAATCTCTCGGGTATGATGCCTTACATCACCAAGATTATTTATGTCGGCCCATCCAGCACATTGCTGCAAGAAATTATGGGTGATCTGACCAGCTGGATTACGATTTATGGCTCGGCGATGGTCGGGTGGCTGCTCGTCAAACTATGCCCGATGATCGCTCAAGTGGTCGTGGCCGGTGCTCAGCAAACCCAGCATATGCGCTATGATTGGCTACAAAAAAAGCTCGAGAGCGAATGGGGCGATGAGGTCAAGCAGTTCAGCGGCGAGCAATCCTACGAGCGCTAGGCACTATTAGCTGATCCAACCACCGCCGAGCACGCGGCTGCCTTCATAAACCACGCAGGCCTGCCCTGGGGCAATGCCTTCATAGGGCGTTTCAAGGCGAATGGCGGCGCAGCTAGGGCTGCTTGGGATAATGGCTGCGCGCACTGGCGGCTGGGCTGAACGCATCTTGACATGGATGCCATCATGCGTCGTAGTTCCATCCAGCCAGTTGAGTTCGTTGATTGCAAATTCACGCCGCGAAAGCGCCTCACGCGGGCCGACGATAACACGTTTATTCGCAGCATCGAGCTTGACCACATAGAGCGGCTCGCCACTGCCACCACCGAGGCCTTTGCGCTGACCCACCGTGTAATGGATAATGCCGGCATGGGCACCGAGCACGCGGCCATCGATATGCATAATTTCGCCTGGTTCTGCGCTGCCGGGGCGGATTTTTTCGATCACGGCGGCATAGCCACCGGTGGGTACGAAGCAAATATCCTGCGAATCGGGCTTTTCAGAAACGGCGAGGTTGAATTTCGTGGCCAGCGCGCGGGTTTCTTCCTTGCGCAAGCCACCGAGTGGAAAGCGCAGAAAATCAAGCTGTTCTTGCGTGGTCGCGAAGAGGAAATAGCTTTGATCCTTGTCGGGGTCGACCCCTCGATGCAGCTCAGCGCGCCCTGATGGGTTCACCAGGCGCTGCACATAATGGCCGGTCGCCATACAATCGGCACCTAAATCCCGTGCGGTGGCGAGCAAATCCTTAAACTTCACAGATTGATTGCAACGAATGCATGGCACGGGCGTCGCACCGGCCAGATACGTATCAGCGAAATCCTCCATGACCGCGTCGCGGAATTTGGATTCATAATTGAGTACATAATGCGGGATGCCCAGCGTATCCGCCACACGTCTGGCATCATGGATATCCTGTCCGGCGCAGCATGCGCCTTTTTTACCAACCATTGCGCCATGATCGTAAAGCTGCAGCGTAATGCCAATCACCGCGTAACCTTGGCTGTGCAAAAGAGCGGCAACGACCGAGGAATCAACCCCGCCCGACATGGCCACCACCACGCGCGTTTGCTTCTCCGGTTTATTGAATCCAAGGCTGTTCATGGGGGCTCTATAGCCTGGTTTTACGCCATAGTCGAGCGTGCAATGGGCCACACAAGCTCGTGATGCTATGCCCTAAACATCCAGTGCTTCGCGGAATTTTTCGCCATAAAGCTCGGTTTGCTCGCGGATAAACTTAAAGCGCAGCTCCGGTTTTTTGCCCATGAGCTGGTTCACCCGCTCGGCGGTTTCTTCGCTGTCGGATTCCATAATCTCGACCTTGAGCAGGGTGCGCTTTTTCGGGTCCATCGTCGTTTCTTTCAGCTGTGGCGCTGTCATCTCGCCCAGGCCTTTGAATCGACCAATCTCGATTTTGCTTTTATGCTTCACCGCCAATTGCGCCACCAGCTTATCTTTTTCCTGATCGTCCATCGCGTAATAGGTTTGGTTACCCGCCGTGATGCGGAACAAGGGCGGCTGAGCAAGATAAAGATGGCCGCCCGCAATCAGCTTGGGCATTTCCTGATAGAAAAAGGTCATGAGTAGGCTCGCGATATGGGCGCCGTCCACATCCGCATCGGTCATGATCACGACTTTTTCGTAGCGCAGGGCGGCAATATC
>CAZZCK010000002.1:0-33361 GCA_964652475.1 uncultured Azospirillum sp. | reverse complement strand
AGGCGCAGGCGACTGGTCACATTCTGACGCTTCACATTTTTATCCGCACGGCGGCGTAAGCGCTCTTCTGCTTTGAAAATGATGTAGTTGAGCAGCGCATTGCCTTGCGCCAAGTCACCCGAGAGGAAATGATCGAACGGGTCGCGTAGCGCATTTTCAACTAACCGCGCTGCATCCGCCGTCACTAATTTACTTTTGGTTTGGCTCTGAAATTGTGGATCTTTGATAAAGAGCGAGAGGATGACCACGGCGCCTTGCATCACATCATCCGCCATGATGCTGGCCGCTTTTTTGTTTTTTGTCATATCGCCAAACTGGCGTAATCCCTTGGTAAGTGCCGCACGTAAGCCGGCCTCATGGGTGCCGCCCTCGGGGTTGGGGATGGTGTTACAAAACAGCGAGTGATGGCCGTCCTCATCGTCGTTCGGCCAGGCAATCGCCCATTCGACACGGCCCTTGCCATCGGCCAAATCGGCATCGCCGTAAAACGCTTGCGCGACGAGTGGCTTGCCCTCAAGCTCCTGCATAATGCAATCATGCAGGCCGCCGGGGAAATGGATGATCTCGCTCGCCGGGATGGTGCTGCCTTCGCTGATCAATTCCGGTGCGCAGTTCCAACGCACCTCGACGCCACGGAAGAGGTAGGCTTTCGAGCGAATCAGTTTATAGATTTTCTCGGGCCGAAATTTCGATTTCGCACCAAAAATTTCGGCATCGGGGTGAAAGGTGACACTGGTGCCGCGACGATTTTTGACCGCGCCGAGCTTTTGAATTTTACCTTGCGGTGCCCCGCGCGAATAATCCTGCGCATAAAGCTGCTGGTCGCGGGCCACTTCCACGCGCATCGCATCCGACAATGCATTCACGACCGAAATGCCCACACCGTGTAAGCCACCTGCGGTGTGATAGACTTTATCGTTAAATTTTCCGCCCGCGTGCAAGGTGGTAAGAATCACCTCCAGCGCGGAGATCTTTGGAAATTTCGGGTGCGGGTCAATCGGAATGCCGCGCCCATTATCGGTAATGGTGATGTGGTTATTCGGCTGCAAATCCACCGTGATGAAGCTGGCATGGCCCGCCACCGCCTCATCCATCGCGTTATCGAACACCTCGTTGATGAGGTGATGCATCGCGTTTTCGTCCGACCCGCCGATATACATGCCTGGGCGGCGACGCACGGGCTCGAGCCCCTCGAGCACCTCGATGGAATCGGCCGAGTAGTTGCTCGCGACCGGCTTGGTTTTCGCCGCTTTAAATAAATCCGACATGGGCGGTTTTATAGCGTGTATTTGCCCAAGCGCAAGGGTTTACGTGGGTTTTGTGAATTAGGCGGCCAGGCGCGCCGCGTGATGGTGCATGGGGGCGCTTACCTGTTCGGCATGGGTTGGCTCACGCGCGATCGCTTGCGCAAACGGTAAAATCACCTCGCGGCCCTGATAGCGCAGCTGCAGGAAAAACTTGGTCATGCCCGCCTGGCCTGGGGCGATATGAAAATCAAGTGCCCCATTCTTGATCGGCGTGCCAAGCTCCGCCAGTGGGTGAGAGTGGATAAAATGCTGCCCATCCGCACTAAAACCGGCCAGATGGCCATAGGCGCCCATCACCGGCTCGAGGTTATTTACTGGCTGGCCATTTGCATCGCGAATCACCATGCGCAGCATCGAATCACGCCCACTAGCAAGCGGTGGATCGGCGCTCAGGCTGAGGGTGAGGCCACCGGCACTTGCGCTGCTTGAGGGAATGAGTCGCGCAGGGATGTCATAGGCGTTGGGCGATGGAATATCCGTACGTTGATAAACCGGCTTATCCGCCCCTACGGGCGTAAAATCATGCCAGGCAAAGAATTTATTGGGCAATTTCGGGGTGAATTCGCACTTCCATAACCCCGATGCTGCGTCAAAATCCGGGTGAATATGGTGGTATTCCGTGAGTGACTGATCGACCACCATAGTGTGCAGTTTTTTGGTATGGGCGATGGCAATATCATCCGCCGTGAGGGTTTTTCCGCTCACCGGGTCACTCACCCGAAAGGCCAGCTGGCAGGGCTGACCACGGGTAGGTGGCGATGAAGTAACAAGCTGTATCACGGGCTTGGTTTTTTCGACGAGAGGTGCAGGCGCGGCGCTGTGGCCCATGGCCGTATGGTTGGGCATGGGATGAGTTTCGCTGCCATGATCGGCGCTTGCTTCATGCGCCTCGGGCTGTAGCTTTTTGCCCGAAAGTAGCGCGAGTGTGATCGGAATAATGGCCCCACCGCAGGTGATTAGATGGGGCAAAATCGAAGCAAGGCCACCGGTAGCGCCCATGTTCATGCTGGTGGCGCCCAGCGTTTCTTTCATGGCGATGATGGTGTTATTGGACCAGGTCGCATTGACCAGCGAGGCCAGAAACGTGATGCCAACACTAACGCCACTTAAAATACTTGGTAACGAAATGAAGATGCTGGTGCTGAGCGCCACGCGGCGGATGACCTTGCTCCAATGAAAAACATTCGGGCCATTGCCCTCGCGTTTCTCGAGCCACTGGGCGAGCTTTACCCCGCCGTAGCCAATGACCGCGGCGGCGGCGATGCTGACCAACGCGCCCGAGGCCACGCTGATGCTAAGCCCGGGAATCGTCACCAGTTCGCTCGAGGTTAGCGCGCCACCGACAAATGGAATGTTGGATATAATGCGCTGTAAGCCACCGGCGAGGCCATCACCAAAGCCCGCGTCCTCGCCATGGCCACCAATAAAATGCATGATATCTTCGGCATCGCTTGCCCCACCAACACCCAGAAGCGGCAGCACATACGGGGCAAGGGCAACACCGACCATGCCCCACGCCCCGCCCAGCAGCCATGGGTTTACGTGGCGTTGGTGGGTGGCGAGAGAGGATGCGTTTGCGTTGCGTGGATGATCGGGCATGGGTTAGAGGGATATCCCAGCTGCCTTACTTTTATGGGTAGCGATTGCCTTGGTCACATTGGTGATGAAGTTTTGATCTTTTGAACGAAAAAGACCAACAACTTCACCTGATGGATCGATCAAGGCTACCATAGGGCTCCAAATATTAAGTCGATATTCTGAAAGCTTGTTTATATTTGCCGTACCTTTTGAAATCACATCATTTCGAGAGGAAATTGCCTGTAAATGTGTTCCGGGTAGACCAGTTGGAAGTGTTTCATTCACTGGGCTTGCGTTGTAGTAAAAAACAGGAATATTTATAGAAAGTTTGCCTATGGCCACTAGGTCGTGTTTGTCGCGGCAAGTTCTACTAGCGGCATAAATAATGCGATACCCACCTTTAGCTGCCGCAGGTATGAGTATACCACCGGGTGGGTTCTCATCTGGATTAAAAACAGCGTTTTGTGCCCCCAATGCTACCTTATTGGCAGCGGCCAAGACAGCGGGGGAAAGGGTGGATAGGCTAGTGATGGTGCTCATGGTGGGTTCCTCAATCAGTGATTGAGAATGGCTTTAGCAAACCATCATGACAGTTTGATGACAATGCAGCGTTTATTGAAAAATTTTTTAAGCCGCGCTGGTAGTGTGAGGGCTATCTGCAACGGGTATCAGCCCGGCAATCTCGCGGGCAATTTTATCGGCAATCGCAAGGCGCTGGGCGTCGCCCGTGGTTTCGGCGGCGATAAATAAGGTTTGGTCGCCGCGCAGCTTGATGCGGCTCGCATGTTTAGCGATGTGATCGATCAGTGCGGTGGGGTTGGCGAATTTGTTGTTTTTGAAGGCAAGCACCACCCCTTTTGGCCCCGCGTCGAGGCGTGCAATGCCAGCATGTTTGCACAAGGTTTTAATGCGCAAGGTGGCAATAAAATGTTCGACCTCGATCGGGCTTGGGCCAAAGCGATCGATGAGTTCAGCCGCGAAGCCCTGCAAATCGCCATCGTTGCTCAGATTTGCGGCACGGCGATAGAGCGAAAGCCTGAGCGGCAAATCTTCGACATAGGATTCGGGAATCAGTACCGACATGCCGAGATTAATTTGCGGGCTCCAATCGTCCGATGATCCGATGATCCGATCGTCCGATGATCCGCTCTTGCGTTTCATATCGGCAATCGCTTCTTCGAGCATGGCCTGATAGAGCTCAATGCCCACTTCCTTCACATGGCCGGATTGCTCTTCGCCCAGCAAATTACCAAAGCCGCGAATATCCATATCGTGGCTGGCGAGTTGGAAGCCCGCACCGAGTGTGTCGAGCTGTTGCATGACCTCGAGGCGGCGCTCGGCCTCGCGGGTGAGGGTTTTGCCATGCGGCAAAGTGAGGTAGGCATAGGCGCGGGTTTTACTGCGCCCGACGCGGCCACGCAGTTGATAGAGCTGCGACAGGCCAAACATATCCGCCCGGTCGATGATGATGGTGTTGGCGGTTGGGATGTCGATGCCCGATTCGATGATGGTGGTCGAGAGCAGCACATCATGTTTGCCGTCGTAAAACGCGTTCATGGTCTTATCGAGCGCCATGGCGCCCATTTGCCCATGGGCAGCAACAATTTTCACCTCGGGCACCAGTTCGGCCAGTTTTTGCTGCAACTCGGCCATGTATTTCACGCGCGGGGTGACCACAAACACTTTGCCGCCACGGTGATATTCGCGCAAAATCGCTTCGCGCAGCACCACCGGGTCATACGGCATGACATAGGTGCGCACGGCAAGGCGATCGACTGGCGGGGTGGTGATGAGCGAGAGTTCGCGCACGCCCGAAAGCGAAAGCTGCAACGTGCGCGGAATGGGTGTCGCCGAAAGCGTCAGCACATGGATATTGGCTTTAAGCTGCTTGAGTTTTTCCTTCTGTGCGACACCAAAATGCTGCTCTTCATCGACAATAAGCAGCCCCAGATTTTTGAACTGCACATTACCTGCGAGCAGCGCGTGGGTGCCAATCACGATATCGACTTTTCCTTCCGGCAGCAGGGTTTTGGTTTCGCTTGCCTCTTTCGCTGGTGTCATGCGCGACAGCATGCGGATGGTGAACGGTAAGCCCAAAAAGCGCGCCGTGAACGTATGGAAGTGCTGGCGCGCAAGTAAGGTGGTGGGGGCAATGATGGCCACTTGCTGGCCACTCGATGCCGCAATAAACGCGGCGCGTAAGGCCACTTCGGTTTTACCAAAGCCCACATCGCCGCAGACCAGCCGATCCATCGCGTGGCCGGCGCTTAAGTCGCTGCGTACTTCGTCAATCGCAGTGAGTTGGTCATCCGTCTCGCTATAGGGGAAGCGGGCGACGAATTCATCGTAAAGCCCCGCTTCGGGGCTGAGGGTGGGCGCGGCAATGGCAGCACGCTCGGCAGCTACTTTGATGAGTGCTTCCGCCGCCATTTTGAGTCGTTTTTTAAGGGCGGATTTACGCCGCTGCCACGCCACGCCACCCAGTTTATCAAGCGCCACTTCCCCTTCGGCGGTGCCATAGCGGCTCACTAAATCGATATTCTCGACTGGCAAAAACAGCGTGCCACCATCATAGCTGAGTTTTAGGCAATCATGCCGTGTATCGTTCACCTCAAGTGTCAATAACCCTTCAAAACGGCCAATCCCGTGCTCACGGTGCACAATCAGTTCGCCTTCGATAAAGCTTGCGGCCTCGGCTAAAAACGCTTCGGATTTACGCTTGCGCTTTTGGGTTCGGATAATGCGTTCGCCGAATAGATCCTGCTCGGTGAGGAGAATGAATTCGGGGCAGGTGAAGCCTTGTTCGATGGGTAGGATGATGATCGAAGTGTTTGTGAGTGGTGCCATGGGGATACTCCCTCCCCTATAGGGGGGAGGGACAGCGCTCGCGGGAGCATCGTGAATACCGAGCATCTTACTAATCCGATCCGCACTGCCGGCGGAATTAGCGGCGAGAATGACGGGCAGTTGGGCACCGCGGATGTAATCCAAAATGACATCTTTGATAGGTTGGCCTTCCTCGTGCCGGCGATTGAATAGCTGGGGTGCCAAGCGCAAACCCACATTCACCGCGCCTTCAGCGGCGAAAGGTGTCAGCATCATGCGTGTGTGGCTGCGCCAACTATGCATCAGACGGTCATGGGTAAGGAAGATCTGCTCGTGCGGCACGGGGTTGTATGCAAGGCTATCCTTGCGTTGGTGTAGTTTGCGCGCGCCATAATAATCCTGGACCGCTTCGTCGCGCTCGTGGGCCATGCTTTCAAGGCGGTGATCGTAACTCAATATCGCGCCATCGCAATAATCAGCCAGTGTATCGAGCTGTTCATAAAACAGCGGCAGCCAGTGCTCCATGCCCTGATAGGTGCGTCCTTCACTGATGGATGCATAAAGCGGATCATCCTGCGTCACCGCGCCGAATAGCTCAAGATAGCGGCTACGAAAGCGGGCGATGGTCTCAGGCTGTAGCAATACCTCACTTACCGCGCGTAGCTCGAGCGATTCGACGGCCACGTCACTGATTTGAGTGAGGGGGTCGAAGCGGCGCAGCGACTCCACCTCATCGCCAAACATATCGATGCGGATCGCCTGTTCGTAGCCCGAAGGGAAGAGGTCGATCAGCGCGCCGCGCACGGCGTATTCGCCAGCCTCCATTACCTTGCCCACGCGGCTATAACCGTTGGCGGTGAGGAATTCAAACAAGGCATCGCGCGTGAGTATGTCACCTTTTTTGATTGCAAAGCGCGCTTTGGCGAACTGGGCGCGCGGTGGTAGTTTTTGGGTGATGGCGTTGATGGTGGTGAGGAGGATGTAAGGAGTGTCAGTCGTTAGCGAAGAAGTCGATTTTTGACTGACAACTAACTGCGACAGCGTATTCAGCCGCGCGGCAGTAATGGCATGGCTGGGCGATACGCGGTCATAGGGTAATGTATCCCATGCTGGTAGCTGTAATACTGGGTAATTGGGAGCGAGATATTCGCACAACACGGCGGTTGCGGCCATGTCTTTGTCGCTGGGTAACACATGGACGATGGGCTTGCCCGTACCGCGCACCGCATCGACCAGTACATAGGCATGGGCGGCCAGTGGCGCTTCGATAACAATGCCGCCATCGCCACGCGTAAGGCTAGAAATCAGTGAAACGGGTAGGGGCATATTAGGCGATTTTCTGGGCGCGAAGTTCGGCCAGTAACGGCTCGTATTGTGGCTTGGGGCAAGGGGTTTTCTCGGTCAGCCAGGCCCAGATTTCGGCGTCATCCTCATCCAAAAAATGCTCGAAACGCTGCATATCCGTTTCGCTCAGCCGCTCCAGATTTTGGGTACAATAGGTGCCAAGCACGAGGTCGGTCTCCTTGCAGCCGCGGTGCCAGCTACGGTAGGTCAGGCGCTTGAGCCACAACTCACGCGGTAATGGTCGGTTTAGGTCGGTAGCGGTTGTCATTGCTTGACTCATGGGTTGAAGCGCTAGCATAGTTGGTTTATACTCATCTGCAAGTGCGGAGCAAGCATGCAAACCAGCGATTCAACCGCGTCGATTAATGAACCGCCAGCGGCACGGCGTGGCGATGGCTTGTTGCTGGTGACACAGCATAATACAGAAAAGCAATTGCGGATCGCCGGTATGAACCCGGCGCTTGAAGGCTTGCTTGGCTTTGCGAAGGACGAAGTACTTGGCCGTCCCCTGGCAACGATCCTCGGTGCCCGCGAAATCGAGCGTCTGGCCGATGATTTAACTTACGACGATGCCGATGCGGATTTTGGTGATCTGTTCGCGCGGGCGGGGCAGTTAACGCTGCGTCATCGCGCCGGGCATGAGTTACGTATTGCCTGCACCATGTCACGGTTGATGTCGCAAGGGGTGAATGCTTGTTTTCAGATTGTATTCATCAATCAAGAAGAGCGCGAAGCAGCAAATAAGCTCAGCGAATTCATCACCCTCAATTTTGAAGGGCACAAGCAGCTGGACCCTGCCACGGGTTTGGTCAATTTGCACACAGTGCAGGAGTTTTTGCCGTTGCTGAAAAATTATTATGCCCCGGGTGAAATGCGCCTGGTGCTTGCCCTCATCCGGATGGATCGTCATGAAAAAAGCATCGCGCGTTATGGTGTCGAGGCGGCACGCCAATTGCTGATGCATACCTATCAGATTTGCCGCAGTAGCTTTCGTGCCGAAGATCTCATTTTCGTGATTGCCCCGCATACGTTGGGTCTCATCCTATTCGATATTCATTATGAATCGGCGCGGGTGGTGCTCAATCGCTTGCGCTGGAAAATCCGCAATCATCGCATCAGCTTCGGCGGTAAAGCGGATTTCTCGGTATCGACTTCCATTGGATTTGAGATGCTGGATATGGATGCACCGAGCGATACGCTCAACCGTTGCGAGCGGGCCATGCAGGCAGCGGATAGTGATGAGCGCAATCGGTTGATTGAACTTCGCGCCGCGTAGCCGGGCATGCTGCCAGCTCTACTCAAGCCCTGGTTTGATGCGGTGGATACACTGCGCTATGTTGGCCCCACCACCCGGGATTCCCTCAGCCGCTTATTGCGGGTGACGCGCGATGTGGAAGCCGCGCAGCAGCGTCCGGCAATTTTGCGCGATCTGCTATTTCATCTGCCACATGATACGATGGATCGCCGTGCAGTGACGCCGGTCGATCAGCTGGTTGCGGGTGCTTATGCTTGCGTGCAAATTGAGGTGATCGAGCATGTGCCACCACCGCGTTCGCGCCGCAACATCCCCTACCGTATTGTGACGCGTGATGCGACCGGAGTAATGGTCCTCACCTATTTTCATGTGAAGGATAATTACCTGACGCGGACGATGCCAGTGAATGAAACGCGCATCGTCGCCGGTATGATCAGTATGGTCGATGGTCAACCTACCATGATCCATCCTGAGATAACGGTGCCGGTCGAAAAAGCGGCCCAGGTACTCATGCTTGCGCCGGTTTATCCACTTACGGCGGGCTTAACGCAGCGCGCATTGTACAACGCGATCAGCCGCGCTGTGAGCCAAGTGAAGCCTTTGCCGGAATGGCTGGATGCGGCTTTTATGACTCAGGAGGGATTTCAGTCGCTCATGGCATCGCTTGGCCGAATCCACGCGCCCGATGATGCCAGCGATATCGAGCCTAACAGCGTGTTTCGCCAGCGGTTAGCCTATGACGAATTGCTGGCGAACCAGCTGGCGCTCGCGCTTGCCAAACGGCATGTGCAGCGGCAACAGGCCCCGCGTATTACGCATGATGCCGCGTTGGCGCAGCGTTGGCAAGGGTTGTTGCCATTCACCCTCACGCGCGGGCAGCAGGAAATTCTAGTGCAGATCGCTACCGATATGGCCCAAGGGCAACGCATGGTGCGTCTGCTGCAAGGTGATGTGGGTAGCGGCAAAACCATCATTGCTTTTGGTGCGATGGCGCAGGTGATCGCGCATGGTCACCAGGCGTGTTTAATGGCGCCAACCGATTTGCTCGCCCGCCAGCATGTGGAAACGCTTGAGCCATTGGCGAAGGCGATGGGGATCCGCCTTGGGTTTTTATCCGGCAAAATGCGTAAAGCGGCGCAAGCGGCGATGGTTGAGAAGGTGGCGACGGGAGAGATTGATCTGCTGATTGGCACGCATGCGCTATTTCAAGATCAGGTGACGTTTCAGCGGCTCGCCCTCATGGTGATCGACGAGCAGCACCGCTTCGGCGTATCCGAGCGTTTGAGGCTAGCGAATAAAGGGATGCCGCCACATCTGCTGCAAATGTCGGCAACCCCCATTCCGCGTAGCCTTGGCATGACGCTTTATGGCGATATGGATATTTCAAGCTTGAGCGAGCTTCCGCCGGGGCGCTTGGCGATTGATACACGTGCCGTACCCGCAACGCGGGTGAACGAAGTGATCGAAGGTTTGGCGCGCGTGCTTGAAACGCAGGAAAAAGCCTATTGGGTTTGCCCACTGATTGAGGCACAAAGCGAGGAAGATAAAGCCATGGCGCAGCAGGACCTCACCGCGGCTGAAGAGCGCTTCGCTGAACTGAGTGCCCGATTCCCCGGCAAAGTGGGGCTGGTGCATGGCCGCATGAAACTGGCCGAGCGCGAAGCGGTGATGCAGGAATTTGCCCATGGCGCGCTGCAGCTTTTGGTGGCAACGACCGTGATTGAGGTTGGGGTAAATGTGCCGGTCGCAACCGTGATGGTGATCGAGCATGCCGAGCGGTTTGGCTTAGCACAGCTGCATCAGCTACGTGGGCGGGTAGGGCGCTCGCAGTTGGCCTCGCGCTGCGTGTTGCTTTACCACGAGCCGCTGAGCGCCTTTGCCAAATCGCGTCTACGTATTTTGCGCGAAACGAACGATGGATTTGTGATTGCCGAAGAGGATCTAGGTTTGCGCGGTACGGGCGATATGCTGGGCACCCGCCAGACCGGTATGCCGGATTTTATTCTCGCCGATTTGGCGCATCACCTGGCATTGCTGCGTATCGCGCATGATGATGCGAAACTCATTTTAAGCCGCGACCCCGAGCTTACCAGCCAGCGCGGAAAAGCCTTACGGCTGTTACTGAAGCTTTATGAGTATGATGCCGCGATGGCGCAGCTCAAATCGGTTTAGTAGGAATCGAAGGACCGGATTAGAGTGTAGGGGGAAGCTGCTCGAGGATAATCTCTGCCGCTTTTTCGCTGGGTGATTGGGGGTCATTCACCCCGAGCATGGCCGCGATATTCGCCACTTGCGTCACTTGCGCGGCGCGCACGGTGGGGTCAGTCAATAATGGCACGAGGGCTTCACCTATCTGGGGTGCCGTGCAGTTTTCCTGAATCAACTCGGGGATGATTAAACGATCCGCCAATAGGTTCGCGAGATTGACATAACGCACGGTGAGCATGCGGCGCAGGAGAAACGCGCTCAGCCGGGTGGCTTTATAGGCGACAATGCTGGGTAGGCCTGCAAGCGCACATTCAAGGCCAATCGTGCCAGACTTGGCAATCGCCGCCGTTGCTGCAGCGAAGAGGTCTTTTTTATGCGTGCTGTTATCCATCAGCAACGGGTTCACTGGCCAATCAGCAATCGCCTCACGCATGCGCGGCAGCAGCTCGGGCGGCACTTGAATCACCACCCGCAGGTTCGGGATTTGATGATGGAGTTGCTCAATACTGGCCTTAAAAATGGGCCAAAGTCGCTTGATTTCACCGGCGCGGCTACCCGGAAATACCGCAAGCAGTGGTGCATCCGCCGCAATATGGTGCGCCGCGCGAAACGCCGCCCCGTCGCCACGGGTTTTCCACCACCAGGCAATTTCATGGCCAATAAAGCGATTGGGCAGCTTCACCGCGTCGAAATAAGGGGGTTCAAACGGCAATAAGCACAGCAGAAAATCAACGCGACTGGCCAGCATCTCGGCGCGTTTTGGGCGATAGGCCCAGACGGTCGGGGCGACGTAATGGATGAATTTCGGCCTGGCGATACCGCGCGCGCGCAGCTGTTTGATGACGCGCAGGGCAAACCCCGGTGAATCAATGCTGATCACAAGGTCCGGCTGTTCGCGCTCGATAAATGCCACCATTTCGCGGATGCGGCGACGGATGGTAAAAATATGCGGCAAGATTTCCGCAATTCCCATCAGGGCGATATCGCGGATCGGAAAAAGACTGCTAAGGCCCTGAGCTTGCATCATCGGCCCGGCCAGGCCAATCAGCCGCAGGTTGGGGTTGCGTGCCTTGAGCGCTTCGATTAGCCAGGCACCAAGCTGGTCGCCCGAGGTTTCGCCGACCATGAACGCGATGCTGCGGGTAGGGCTGCTCATACTATTCAAGAATGCTGAAGCCGATGACAAAGACACCGAGTGCATCGGCCCGGCGCGCCACTTCCCGGCGGTTGATGATGAGTGAAGCGCCGACTTCAATCGCGATTCCCGCCAGGCCGGACTGAGCGCATTGCTCGACAGTGGCAACGCCAATCGTGGGTAGATCAACGCGTTTTTCCTGCTGCGGTTTTTTCACTTTTATCAGCACGCCGCCTTTATCTTCGCGCTTCAAGTGTGCACAACGGGCGATCAGTCCGTCGGTGCCTTCGATGGCTTCAACCCCAAGCACCAAGCCATTTTCAACCACTACCGATTGACCAATATCGAGCGCACCGATGGCCCGGGCGATGCGCGCACCAATTTCGATATCGCCCTGCGCCCGCTTATCGGGATAAATGCTGCCGATCATGCCTTCCGGCGTGAGAAGTTCCTGCACGAATTGATCGGCGCCGCTGACGCGAAACCCTTCCTCCTCGAGGAAGCTGACAATGCCACTGAGTAAGCTGTTATCGCCACCGCTGATGAGTTGGCCGCCGATACGCGCCAGCAGCTTTGCGCCTTTTAGGTCGGGGCGTAGCGAGCTTAGACGTGGGCGGGTGACATGCCCGGCCATCACCATTTCTTCGACTGCATGTTTGCGCGCAAGCTCGAGGGCTTTACCAATCCCGCCAAAGCGGATCCAGGCATGATGGGTGCCCGCGAGATCGACGGTGGCTTCCTCGGCTGCATCCTCAAGCGCCAGCACAAAAAATGGCCGGCCCTGATCGATGCACGACTGAATGATGATACGGGGTAAATCGCCACCGCCGGCAATGATACCGAGTGCGGGTGCATGGCTCATACGTTGTGCAATCGCATTCACGCGGCCTCGACGCTAGCAGCAGTAACGGCAGGGGTGCAAAACGAGCGGCTGGTTTGGCTGGTGATGAAAGAAAGCATCAAGGTAGCGGATGGCAACAGTGCCGTGCTGTCGATTGCTTTCGCGCGCTCGGCTAGCGTGCCTTCACCGTAGAATACTTGTTTGAAGATGGCGCGTAACTGGCTTATTTCTTCGCGCGCGACATTACGCCGCTTCAAGCCTACGAGGTTTAAGCCTTCAAGATTCCCACGGTCACCCATCACCATGCCAAAAGGAATCAGGTCTTTGGTGAGGCCCGTCATCCCGCCGATAAAGGCATAGGCACCGATGCGCACAAACTGGTGCACCGCCGATAAGCCGCCGATAATCACGCCGTCGCCCACTTCGACATGGCCGGCGAGGGTCGCATGATTGGCTAAAATTACCTGATTGCCGACCACACAATCATGCGCCACATGTGAGGATGCCATGAACAGGCAATCATCGCCGATCCGAGTGATCCCGCCACCACCGGCGGTTCCTGGGTTCATGGTCACATGCTCGCGAATCACGTTACGCGCACCGATAGCAAGCCTGGTGATCTCGCCAGCAAATTTTTTATCCTGCGGTGCATGGCCAAGCGAGGCAAAGGGAAACACCTGCGTGCCTTCGCCAATGCTGGTATGACCTTCGACGACGACATGGCTGATCAGCTCGACCCGATCGGCAAGCACCGCATGCGAACCAACCAGGCAATAGGGGCCGATGGTCACATCCGCGCCAAGCTTCGCGCCATTCGCAACAATCGCGGTGGGGTGAATGGTTGCGGGCATGGGCTAGCCTTCCTTATCGTCAACGATCATGGCGGTATAGACCGCTTCGGCAACGCGCACGCCACCGACCTTGGCTTCGCCCGAAAAGCGCCAGACGGTGCCACGGCTACGCTGCGCCTCGCAGTGCAGCTCGAGCACATCACCCGGCACCACGGGTTTACGGAATTTTGACCCCTCAACTGACATGAAATAGACCACCTTGCCATGCGCCGTGGCCCCTAGCGTGTGCATGACAAATACAGCTGATGTTTGGGCCATTGCCTCGATGATGAGCACACCCGGCATCACCGGATGGTTAGGGAAATGGCCCGGAAAAAATGGCTCATTACACGTAACATTTTTGATGCCCACCACCGATTTACCTTCGACGATATTGACGACCTTATCGATCATCAAAAATGGATAACGGTGCGGGATCAGGCGTTGAATGCCCATCACATCGTAGAATTTAAGGTCGGGGTCGATGCTTAGTAATGTGGTCATACGTCACTCGTTTTTCGTTTAGTCAGTCGTGTTAAAGCAATGGTTTGGCGGTGCCAGTCCACAACGGGTATCGCGGGGGAACCGCCATACGAGGCCCCGGCAGGTACGTCGTTCATGAGGCCAGACTTAGCAGCAATTTTTGCGCCTGCACCAATTTTTATATGGCCGGCGATCCCTGCTTGTCCCCCAAGGATGGCACCGTCGCCAATACGGGTCGAACCTGAGATACCGCACTGGGCAACAATAATCGCGCGTTTGCCGACATGTACGTTATGGCCGATCTGAACCAGATTGTCGATTTTTGTACCTTCGCCAATCACTGTGTCCGGGCCGGTGCCGCGGTCGATCGTGGTGCCCGAGCCGATCTCGACATCGTCGCCGATGATGATCCGCCCGAGTTGCGGCACTTTGAGGTGCCCTTCGCGGCCCATGGCAAAGCCAAAGCCATCCTGCCCGAGATGTACCCCACGGTGAATGATCACACGGTTGCCAATGAGGCTATGGCTGATGCTGCATAAGGCACCGATGCTGCAATCATCGCCGATGACCACCCCATCCTCGATCACGCTATTGGCTCCAATACGCGTGCCGGCACCGATGACGGCATGCGCACCAATCACCACCCCTGGGGCAAGATGCACGCCGCTGGAAATCGTCGCCGTTGGGTCAATCGTTGCATTCGGCGCAATCGACGCAGCGGCAGGTTTGCTCGGGTAGAATTGCTGGGCAACGAGTGCATAGCAGCGGTAAGGGTCGGATGATTGCAGCAAGGCCATGCCATGCGGTGCCTTAGCGGCGTATTTTTCACGCACGAAGCATGCCCCCGCCTGCGATTGCTGGAATTGCTCGAGGTATTTGCTGTTATCAAAAAAGCTGATGTCGCTGGCGGTCGCGCGGTCAAGCGCTGCGACGTCATTCATGCTGCGTGAGGCATGGCCTGGGTCGAGCAAATGCGCACCGGTAAGGGTCGCAAGCTGTGCCAGTGTCCATGGGCCGTGATTGACAAAAAACCGTGAATCAACCATGCCGCGACAACCTTAATGACAGATAATCAAGGGCTAAAATTTAACCGCGACGCTCGGCAGTTTACTATCCAGACGTTTGAGCACCTCATCGGTCAGGTCGAGACTTGGATCGGCATAAAGCACCTGCGCCGATTGCAAAGTCAGGTTGAGTTTTTTCTCAGTCGACACCTGCTTGGTGATCTCGAGGATATTTTTGTTGATTTCTTCCAGTGCGGCGGCCAGTGCCTTATCGAGCTGTACACGTTTGGTTTGAATGGCGCGCTGCTCGCCAGCTGCTTTCGCCCGGAAATCCTGAACTTTTTTAGCAAACGCTGCCTTATCGGCGCTGTCTTTTTGCTTGACCAGTGCCTGATCCTCGGCGAGCAGTTGTTTTTCTTTGGCATCGAGCTCTGCCTGGAAGGATTTTTGCTTGCTTTGCAATTGGCTACGCACCGAGGCAGCGGCCTTAGAGCTTTCCATAATCTTAGCAACGTTGACAATCCCGATATTGGTTTCGGCCAATGCAGGGGTGGCAAGCAGGGTGATGCATGCAAGTGCAGCGAATAAGGTATGTTTCATAAGACAGCCTTTTAAGTGATGGTGGTCGACATGGAAATAAAAACGAGGGGGCAATCTGCACTATTTTCGGCCATATGTCCAGCCCCCGAGCGCGCGAACACAGTGAAACGCTTATTTAGCCCAGATTTACTTAAAAGCGTGTGCCGAAATTAAAGCGAATCAGCTCGGTTTCGTCGTAATCCTCTTTCAAGAACGCATTGGAAAAATCAATCCGAATCGGGCCAAAGGGCGAGGTGTAGGCGATCCCCACCCCGGCAGATGCTCGAAGCGAATGGCCCGAGCGAATGGAAGGTGCATTGCGATCGATATCAAAGGCGCTGCCGGCATCAATAAAGGCGGCACCGCTGATGCCAATATCTTCGGGTAAGCCAAGCGGAAAGCGTAGTTCAGCCGTGCCCGCATAGAAGGAATTTGCACCAAGCGCATCGTCGGTCAGGATATCGCGTGGACCAAAACCGGCATTCGCAAACCCGCGTATTTCCTGACCACCGGTGAAGAAGCGTTGATTGATCCGAATATTCTGGCCAAGGCCAAAAATTTTACCCGCCGAGCCAATCGTCGCAAAAGTCCATTTTTTTGCGATCGGGTAATAATACTCAGCCTGGATTTCATTGCGCAAAAACTTGTTATCGCCGCCAAGTCCGGCAATATCCTGGTTTAGCCGCGCAAGATAGCCAGAAGTTGGTGCGAAGCGATTATCCCTCAAATCGTAAGTGAACGACTGACCAATCGAGGAAACCGTATCGGTGCCTTCCTGCTCGCGAATGAAAGCCGAGGCATCATCATCGACATCGCTGATTTTGATTTCTTGCAACGTATAGTTCAGCTGATGCTTGAGATGTTCGCTGAGATTGTAGCCAAGCCGTAGTGAGCCGCCGGTGGTTTCACGATCGAATACAGAATTATTCTGAAAACTTTGCGTGGTTTTGAATAAATCAAACCCCGCCTCAAGCTCGCGACCTAAGAAATAGGGCTCGGTGAAGCCCAAATCATATTGTTGACGGCGCCCACCCACTTGCGCACGCACGCGCAGATCCTGGCCGCGGCCAAGGAAGTTACGCTCACGGATTCCAAAATCCGCAATCGGGCCATCGGCCGTCGAAAACCCGGCACCCAGGGAGATTTCCCCGGTCGATTTTTCGGTAACTTCGACCTCGATATCGGTACGGTCCGGCGCGCTACCGGGGTTACGCTCCACCGTGACTTTCTCGAAATAGCCCAAATTATTCAGCCGTTGTTCGGTGCGTTTAATTTTACTGGCGGAAAATGCATCCCCTTCCGAGAGCTTGAATTCCCGACGAATTACCTCATCGAGGGTGCGCGAATTGCCAACAATATTAATCCGATCGACGTACACTTTGGGGCCTTCAGAAATTTTATACGTCAGATCGATAATCTTCTTATCACCGCTGCGACGCTCGATTTCCGGGGTAATGTTCACGAAGGCAAAGCCATCATCCGCCAAGCGGTCGGACATGAGGTTAATGCTTTCCTCGATCGTAGTTGCGTTATAGCGATCCCCCGTTTTACTGCTGACGGTGGAAAGCAAATCCGGCGCGCGGGTTTTAGGCAAACTCGTTGCGATATCGACGGAACCAAGCGTATATGGCTCGCCTTCTTCGATCGTAAAGGTGAGGTAAAACGCGTCACGCTTCGGAGATAATTCCGCAATCGCGGATTTCACTTTGAAATCGGCATAACCATTTTCGAAGTAAAATTTGCGCAGTAACTCCTGATCGAATTGCAGGCGATCGGGGTCGTATTTGTCGGAGTCGGAAAGAAACTGATACCAACGCTCGCGCGAGGAGCTGATGACTTTCTCGAGGGTTTGCAGCGAATAGCTTTCGTTACCGATAAAGGCTATTTTTTCGATCACGGCCTTGGGCCCTTCGCTGATTGCATACACGAGGTTCACGCGATTTTGTTCAAGCGCAATGATCTGCGGATTAATTTCTGCTGAATAATAGCCCTGGCGACGATACACATCGAGCAAACGTTTGAGATCGCGCTGCACTTTGGTGCGGCTATAGAGCCCGCGCGATTTGAGGGTGATTTCTTTTTCCAAATCTTCTTTGCTGATCTGGTTATTACCTTCAAAAATTACCTGATTAATGCTTGCATTCTCAACCACGGTGGCAACCAGGACACCCCCTTCTTGCGCAAGGCTTACATCGGAAAAGAAATTGGTGTCGTAAAGCTGTTTAAGAGCGCGGTCGAGGTCGTAGGCGCTTGGGCTTTCACCGGGTTTGAGACCGAGGTAGTTGATGATAGTCGCCGCTTCAAGGCGCTGATTGCCAACTACGCGAATCTCGCGGATTGGCTCGGCAGCAACCACCGGTTGGCCACCGATGAGGATGCCGATAATTAGTAGCCAATGAAGACGAAGCAGCAAGCGAGTCATACTCAGTCATTTGCGTTAAAAACAGGGGATTAGCAAGTGAATTTCCATGCATTCGCCGAGGTATTTACGAGAAGAAAATCTTTCGCGTATCGTTAAACAACGTAAATACCATGAGGGTGATGATGATCAGAAAACCTAAACGATAGCTATATTCAGTAAAGCGTTCGGGCAAGGGACGGCCGATCACTGCCTCAAGCGCATAAAACAGCAAATGCCCCCCATCGAGCATGGGCAGCGGGAATAAATTCACCAGGCCGATACCGGCAGAAAGCACGGCGATAAACCATAGCAAGGTCATGAGCGCCTCGCGCGTACTGTTGCCTTGCTGCGTAATATCGCCGGATAATTTGGCGATGCCGAGCGTACCCGTGAGGCCACGCACACTGCGTTCGCCCGTAATCATCTGGCCGAGCGCATGCAAGTTGGTCACGCACATATCGTAGGTTTTCTGGGTCGCGATGCCGATCGCCGCGACGACACTCACATCCTCGCGGCTAAGCTGCTGGCTACGGATGCCGATCAGCGGGCGCTTCTCGACATTGCCGGTGATGTCTTTTTCGGCAAAAGCAATCGGGGTGATGCTGAGCGTCATGGTGCGCTCGCCACGCTGAATTTTCAGTTCCACCGGCGTGTAGAGATTGGTGATCAGCGTTTCGGGGATATCGTTGAAGCGGCGCATGATTTTACCGTCAATTGCCAGGATGATATCCCCCGGTTTGAGGCCAGCGCTTGCGGCGGGCGTATCCGGGATCACTTCCCCCACCACCGGTTCGGTCGAGCTGATACCCACACTGGCAACAAAATAGGTGAGTATGGCGATGGTGAGCACGAAATTGGCGGCCGGCCCCGCCGCAACAATGATTGCCTTCGCCCATAGTGGTTGATGATGCAGGCTTTGCTTGCGATCGGCGTCGCTCATTGCGGCTAAGGCGGCACGGTCGGGCGTGCTCGCAGCGCTGCTATCGCCTTTCATTTTCACGTAGCCGCCGAGCGGAAACAGGGCAATTTTCCAGCGCGTACCATGGCGATCCGTACGGCCAATTAACTCGCGGCCAAAGCCGATCGAGAAGGTTTCAATGCCAACGCCACACAGGCGTGCCGCAAGGAAGTGACCATATTCATGGATGAACACAATGATGCTGATGATCAGCGCGAACGACCACGCATAATGAAAGCTATCGGCTAGGAATTGCATGCGAGGATCTCGTGGCTGAGGCGGCGGGATTGCTGATCGATTTCGAGCACATCCGCAATGCTGTGAACGGGAGTGGACTGGGTGCATGCTACCACATCGGCAACGCACTGAGCAATCCTTGGGAAGGTAATTGTACGTTCAAGGAATTTCTCCACAGCAATTTCATTGGCCGCATTCAAGGCAATCACATGCGCCTGGCTTGCGGCAAGTGCTTCGCGGGCGAGGGTGATTGCCGGAAAGCGGGTGGCATCAAGCGGCATGAATTCAAGTATGCCAATGCTCGCCAAATCGAGCCGCGGGGTGGTAACATCCAAGCGCTCAGGCCAGCCCAGGGCATGGGCGATGGGGATTGCCATATCCGGCATTGCCAGTTGGGCAAGAACGGAGCCGTCGCTGTAATGCACGAGCCCATGAATGATGGATTGCGGGTGAATAACCACCTCGATGCGCGAAGCGGGCAGGGCGAACAAATAATGCGCCTCGATCAGTTCGAGCGCTTTGTTCATCATGGTTGCTGAATCGACTGAAATTTTAGCGCCCATGCGCCAGCGCGGGTGGTTGATGGCCTCCTCGGGCGTAACGCCAGTAAGGCTGGAAAGCGGCTGATGCAACAACGGTCCGCCCGAGGCGGTAAGGGTTATTTTCTCGATCTGGCCACGATGTTCATGGGCGAGGACTTGGAAAATCGCGTTATGTTCGGAATCAATCGGTAATAAGCGCGTACCATGCGTCGTACAGGTTTGCATGACGAGATCACCCGCGCAGACCAACGCTTCTTTATTGGCGAGTGCAACCGCATTGCCTTGTTCGATGGCACGTAAGGTAGGCATCAACCCGGCAACGCCCACAATCGCGGCCACGGAAATATCGCACGGCATTTGGGCTGCTTCCTCGATGCCTTCGCTGCCAACCAGCACCGTGATGCCCAGCGGTGTGAGGGCCTGGGTCACTTGCGTTGCCTGGCTCGCATTACCGATCGCAACTAAAGCCGGGCGAAATTTTTTGGCCAGAGCAATCAATTTTTCGGCGTTATTTTGTGCCGTCAGCGCGACTAATTCAAACCGCTTAGGGTGCTGCTCGATCACGCGTAAGCAGCTATCACCGATGGAACCGGTTGCCCCCAAAATGCTGATGCGGCGGCGCGGGCTATGGGGCAAAGCAATGGGGCGAGCAGGGGGCATCATGCGTGATTACTGCATGCTTAAACGAATGTATAGTGCGGCGGCGGCCAATATCGCGCATGGCAGCAGCGCATCGATCCGGTCGAATAGCCCGCCATGACCGGGAATAAGCGTGCCGCTATCTTTTACCCCGGCGCGGCGTTTGAGGGCGGATTCGAACAAATCCCCCCCAAGGCCGACGATGGCAAAGGTCGCGCCAAGCATTGCGTGGGGAATTGGCGCAACTTGGCCTAAATATGCCGCAAGCGCAGCGCTGACGGCGATGGATGCAGCAAGCCCCTCCCAGCTTTTGCCGGGGCTGATGGCGGGGGCAATTTTATGCCGCCCGAACCGTTTGCCAACAAGGTAAGCCGCGATATCGCCCGCCCAGACAATCGCGAATAGCGCGAGCAGAATCTGGATATTTTCGTAGCGTAGATAGATGAGGCTGATCGCCCCCGTTGCAATATAGGTGATGCCAAGTATGAGCCATAATGGCCCGCGCGTGGCGGTGAGGTGTCGCCATTCCTTGAACAAAACAATGCTGGCGAGCACCACCATCACCGCAAAGCTTTGCGCATGCCACCAGGTGATGAACAGTACGGCGGCTGCCAAAACCCCGCCGCTTATGATGCGGGTTCGTAACTCATGCGCGCTGCTGCTCATGCTTCATTCCGCTTGCCAAAGCGGCGCTCGCGCTGGCTGTAGCTGGCAATAGCGGCATCAAGGTTGGCGGCCGAAAAATCGGGCCAGAGCACCTCGGTAAAATAAAGCTCCGTATAGGCGGATTGCCACAGCAAAAAATTGCTCAAGCGTTGCTCACCGCCGGTGCGAATCAGCAAATCGGGGTCGGGCATGCCGTGGGTGAATAAATATTCGCTGATGGCAGCTTCATCGATGGTGTGCACCTCGCGCGCGCCATCCGCTACTTGGGCTGCCAATGCCCGCATCGCATGGGTGATTTCCTGACGCGCGCCATAAGAAATGGCGAGTGATACAGTAAGCGCGGTGTTATTGGCCGTGCGTGCTTCAATCGCGGCAAGGTCGCGCTGAATATCGCTCGCCAACGTTTCCATCTGACCAATAAAGCGCATACGAATATTATTTGCATGCAGCGTTTCCGCCTCGCGGGTGAGGTAATGGCGCAGCAAATTCATCAGATCATCGACCTCGCTGCTGGGGCGTTGCCAGTTCTCAAGCGAAAACGCATAAAGCGTCACCTGACGAATAAACGGACGCGCCCGGCAGCTATCCAGCAAGCGGCGCAGTGCCTCGGCCCCTTGCGCATGGCCACGCGCACGGGCCTGACGATGCTCCGTGGCCCAGCGCCCATTACCGTCCATAATAATGGCGATATGTTCAGGCAATCGCGGCGCTTGCATCAAGGGTTGTGGCTTTGCCGCGCGGGTCATTACACGCTCATGATATCTTTTTCTTTAGCCGTGAGCAGCTCGTCGATCTTCTTGATAAAATCATCCGTGAGCTTTTGCACCTTATCGGATTGCGTGCGCTGTTCATCCTCGGAGATTTTTTTCTCTTTTTCTTGTTTTTTCAACTCATCCATCCCATCGCGACGTACGTTACGCACCGCTACTTTCGCGCTTTCCGCATATTTGTGGGCGATCTTCGCCATTTCCTTACGGCGTTCTTCCGATGGGGCAGGGATGGGCACGCGGATGGTTTGCCCATCCACCGCCGGGTTCAAGCCCATATCGGATTCACGAATCGCTTTTTCCACCGCCTTCACCATGCCCTTATCCCAGACATTCACCATCAGCATTCGCGCCTCAGGCGCGGTGACGTTGCCGACCTGGTTCATCGGCAGCATGCTGCCATAGGCCTCGATCTGGATGGTATCGAGCAGGTTGGTTGAAGCGCGGCCGGTGCGCAGTGCGCCAAATTCCTTGTTCAAGGTGGCAAGTGCGCCATCCATACGTTTGGTCAGATCAGAAATCATTGGTTACTCCTGGTGGGTGGTGAGTCGTGGGCGGTGGGTAGGTAGTGTATTAACCATGCCCCACCGCTCACCGCTAATCTTGAATCTTGGTGTATTTGCCTTTGCCACAGATTACCTCGGCAAAACCGCCGGCTTCGCTAATCGAAAAGACGAGGATCGGGATATTATTTTCCCGCGCGAGAGAAATCGCTGCGGCATCCATCACCCGTAAATCCTTTGCCAACACCTCGTGATAGGTGAGGTGCTCGTACCGCGTGGCGTTTTTGTCTTTTTTGGGGTCGGCGGTATAAACCCCATCGACCTGCGTGCCTTTAAGTAGCGCGTCGCAGCCCATTTCCGAAGCGCGCAGGGCGGCCGTGGTATCCGTCGTGAAATACGGGCTGCCGATGCCACCGGCAAAAATCACTACGCGGCCATGCTCCAAATGCCGAATCGCACGGCGGCGGATATAGGGTTCGCAGATCTGATCCATCTCGATGGCGCTCATCACCCGGGTTTCAATCCCGGTTTGGTCGAGGATATTTTGAATGGCGAGTGCGTTCAAAATCGTTGCGAGCATGCCCATATAATCGGCGCTACTACGCTCCATCCCTTGTGCGGCACCCGAAATGCCACGGAAAATATTACCACCACCAACCACCACACAGACCTCAACGCCCATATCGGCGACGTGTTTAATATCGTTCGAAATACGCTGAATGGTTTGTAAATCCTGGCCATACCCCTTATCGCCCATCAGTGCCTCGCCCGAGACTTTGATGAGCACGCGCTTATAGTGTGAAGCAGTGGCGGGTTTGGGCAGTGGTTTGGTGGTCATAATGCGGCTCCTCATGCGCATTAGCACTACTTGGATGGCGTTAAATTACAAGGGGAATATCGCATCATAAGTCAGCCCCTTTATGAGCGTGGTTGCACGCCAATGTCGATGAATCTTCATCAAATTGTCATATTGCCTTAAGATGCACGTGGTAAAATCACTGCATGGTTGAATCTGTTACAGAAAATTCATCGCCCGAATTACGCGCCGCGATTGACGTCGCGAAATCGCGCATCAAGGTCGATAGTTATTACACCCGGGCGATGATCAGCAGCACGCGTGGCCGCACGCAGGGGCTTATTTCTGGTACGATTCTTGGCTTTTTTGGTGGTATGCTTGTTGGCGGCGGAGTCTCGGTATTGCTCGCGATGGTCGCGGGGCCGATGGCATTGCCGGTTGCCATGACCAACCTCATCGGGTTTCCGCTGGTGCTTGGTATCGGTGGCCTTGGTGCCGCGATGGGCGGAACCGGTGGTATGATTATCGGTGCGCCGGCTGGTGCGATTGCGGGCACCATGGCCGAGAAAGAACGCCGTGAATCCGCCGAGAAGCTTGAAAAAGAAATTCTCGCCTCGCCCGAAAAACAAGCTGAAGCGATTGCTGCTTACCGTAAAGATCCCGTCATCGAGCGCGCCGATACGATTCGAGAAGTGGCAGCCACCACTCCCAGCCGCGGTAAATTCTGGTCGAAGGTGATCGATTGGCGCACCGTGTTATTTGCGATGGCCATCTGCACGCTTTCAGGCATGGCGCTCTGCGCAGGGCCGCATATGCTCGGCATTCCGATTGGTTATGGGCTGGTGGCGAACAGCTTGCCGACCGCGCTGTTTGTGGGTGGTGCGCTGGGCGCGGCGACGGGGGCCTTATTTGGCATCAACGTGCCGCTACTTTACACCAGCCTGACGGAAAAGGCGGCGGATATGCTCTCCGGTCGTATGGTGCGGGGTAAAACGCAGTATGCGCCGGTGAAAACCGTTGCTCAAAGCCAGGAAGAGGCAATTCGTAACCGGGCGATGAGCGAGCCATCCGGCAACGTGGTTGCCATCCGATCACCGGCTAATTCTCAAGCTGCTTTCGCCATGGTCGATCAGCCGTTGACAGCCGTCAACCAAGTCGTCGCGTCGGACCGCGTCGCGCAGCCGGTGGCAGCGCTTAGCCATCAGTAATCACCGCGATATTATTAAGCAACACCGCTTACTTTGGCGACTTCGGCGGCGAAATCATCCGCCGCTTTCTCGATGCCTTCACCCAGTGCAAAGCGCGTGTAGGCTTTGAGTGCCACCGGTGCACCCATATCGCTTGAAGCATTGCCGATCACATCACCCACTTTGGTTTTGCCGTCGATGACAAACACTTGCTCGAACAGTACCGTGTCACGCAATGTCTCGTTAAAATAAAGGTCCGCCAGGCGGGCTTTGCTGGCCGCATCATCGCCATACGAGCGAACTTTTTTGATCATGAAAGCCACTTCCTCGAAGAAGACGTTGAGAAGTTTCTGGGTTTTTTCGGCGTCCTGCTTGTCCTGACGGTCTTCGCTCTTCGATTTGGTGACCACATCGTCGATCAGTGAATCGAGGTTCACGGCGCGCTGGTTGAATTCCTTAAGCTTGGGCTCGAAGGTTTTCTCGGAGAAGTTACGTTCTTTGCCGGTGAATTTGTCTTTGTACTTCTGCATCAAGGTTTCGAACGCAACGAACTCGTTGAACAGTTTCTCTGCTTTCGTTTTCGATACATCAAGCTCTTTGGCTTTCGCATCGGCGGGTACGGCGTCGAGTGTCATGTATTGCGGGTTCGAAGCGGCAATATGCATGGCGATCTGCTTGCCCAGTGCCTCGAGCTTGCCCGCATCACCGGTCGATTCGAGTGCAACGAGCACACCGATTTTGCCAAGGCCGGGCTTCACTGCGCCATGGACATACGTCGTGACCGTACCATTATTGCTCACGCTGAGCGAGGCAACGCGACGCAGGTTCATGTTCTCGCCAATAGTGGCAACTGCGTCGGTAATGGCATCCGCAACCGTTTTATTAGTTGCGCCCATTTTTTGAACTTTCAGGGCCTCAATATCGGTGCCTGAAGCGAGTGCTTCATTGGCAATTTCATGCGCCAAGGTTTGGAACTGATCGTTACGGGCGACGAAATCGGTTTCCGAGTTGAGCTCGACCACCGCCGCGGTTTTACCGTTGCTGGCGACGGCAATGAGGCCCTCGGCAGCGACGCGGCCCGATTTTTTTGCTGCTTGCGACAGGCCTTTTTTACGCAGCCAGTCGATCGCCGCTTCCATATCGCCTTTGGTTTCATCGATCGCGCGTTTGCAATCCATCATGCCAGCGCCCGAGCGCTCGCGCAGTTCTTTAACGAGTTGTGCAGACATTTGATTCTCCGTGAATGGTGGGTGGTGAGTGGTGAGTCGTGAAAAATTGGCAACAGCGTCACCACTCACTACCCACCACTCACGGAATAATTAAGCGCTTTTCTTAGCGGATTTTTTAGCCTTGGGCGCTTCTTCGGTCGTCGCTGCTTCGGCCGCTACGGCTGCTTCAAATGGCACTTCAGCGGTTTTCTTTTTAGCCGCTTTTTTGGCTTCTTCAGCGAAGGCTTCTTTTTTGGTGCTGCTGGCGGGGGCGGCTTTGGCAGCATTTTTACTGCCCGCACGCTCGCCTTTACCGGCGGTACCTTTACGGTTATTGTCGCGCGTCAGTTTCTCCTGCACCTGGCGCTCGCTCAGGCCTTCGTTTGCCTCAGCCGCTTGCTCGGTACGCTCGAGTACTGCCCCAAAATCATCGCCTTTGAGGTTTTCTTTGAGGCCCGAAAGTGCCGCGTCCGAAATCAGCTTGCAATAAAGTTTGATGGCGCGCGTCGCATCATCATTGCCAGGAATTGGGAAATCAATACCGTCTGCCGTGCAGTTGGTATCAATGATGGCCACAATCGGAATCCCCAGCTTTTTAGCTTCCTTGATCGCCAGCTCTTCGCGGTTCGTATCGATCACGAACAGCAAATCCGGTTTACCGCCCATATCGCGGATGCCGCCGAGTGAACGCTCAAGTTTGTCGCGATTGCGCTGGGCGTTGAGGATCTCTTTTTTAGTCAGACCCGAATCCGCATCGCTCAGCAATTCTTCGTATTTGCGCAGCTGACGGATCGAGTTTTGAATCGTGCTCCAGTTGGTGAGCATGCCACCGAGCCAGCGCTGATCGACATAATACTGGCCGCAACGCTTCGCCGATTCCGCAATCGTTTCCGAGGCCTGGCGCTTGGTGCCGACAAACAAAATGCGGCCATTTTTGGCGACCGTGGCGCGCACGGCACTCAAGGCGCGGTGCAGCATAGGCACGGTTTGTTGCAGATCGATGATGTGGATGTCGTTGCGCGTGCCATAGATATAGGGCGCCATGCGCGGGTTCCAACGTTTGGTTTTATGGCCGAAATGGACGCCCGCTTCAATGAGTTCGCGCATCGAAAAGTCAGGAAGTGCTGACATAAATAGCTCCTTAAGCTCGGTTATAAGTTTTACTGAGTTTCAGCAAAACTTCCTCGGTGAGCGATGGCTTGCCCGTTGAACCGTTGAACGGATGATCCGTTAATCCAACATAGCGGATCATCGGATAATCGGGCATACGGCTTAACGGCCCAGCACCGGCGGGTGGCTGAAAAAGCTTCAACAACCCTGATACTCACCTGTGAATTCCCACCAGCACAGCGCCCGTGGGTGCGGCCTTATAGATAAAACTGAGGGGGGATGCAACCAATTTATTGCGACAGTGCTTAATGCTTTACAATGCTCAATGCAGGTTGGCTGCGCACCTTCTCAACGAAACTCCCTGCCTTGTTATCATTGGCATTGCTGCTTGGTGTGCGCTCGCCATGGTCAACGAGGCTGCGCAGATAATCCGCTGGGGACTGGGTTTTATGGGCGGCGCGGGCCTTGTAATTCTCGCGATATTGCTCGGATAGCTTAACGACTTCAGCCCGTTTGCCGAGGAAATTCGCAATCGTGCCCGAGGCACCGTTAGCGGCGATATTGGCCTTGCCGGGGTTGAGTGCTGCTTCCTCGAGCAAGGCTTCAAAGCCATCACCGGTGCAGAGTTTTTGCATCGCGCTGCGCAACGGTTCCTGCTTGGAAGGGGGGATGACGCCTTCGATCAGGTAGCTATCGCGCACGTCATAAATGCGGTCGAGGATGATTTGTTTTGCCGCCAGCAGCTTGGTTTCGTTTAATGTCGGGTAAAGCTTGCCGATGAGTGAGTGCACCAGTGCGGGCATTTCATGGGGGCGAGGCGCGGTGTTATAGGTCAGATAGTTCGCCATGTATTGCAAGGTGAGCTTCACGCCCCAGGGGGTGGTGCCGGCATTGCCCGACCACCATTTGCCGATGCCCGGCATGGCGACTTGCTGCCCGCTGCCGAGCAAATAGCGGTTATGCAGATTGCTCGAATAGTTGAATACCGGCAGCAAATGAATGCCCGAGCCGGTATTGAAAATCGAGGTGAGGGCGGTCGCGGCACCATAGACCTGCGACTGCTCGAAGGCGGCGCGGTCGGCAAAATCCTCGAGTGTTTTGGGTGTGGCGAGCTCGGCCTTACGATCCTTGAAATACATGGCGCTGCCGGCATAGGTGCCAAACACCCCAAACCCTACGGGGATGATGTAATGCGCCGCTTGCCGTGCGTGATCGCGTAGTGCGGCGCTGCCAGGGGTGTAGCCAAGCAGTCCATGCAATGGCCGCAATGGAGCGATGACGCGGCTGCGCTCGAGTACGGATTCGGCAATCATCGCCCCGGATTTGCTTGGCATCAACTTACCGCTCGTCAATTTCGCCAGGTTGCGTCCGGTGAGAATATTGGCGAATTTCATGCCGCCAAACAGTACCACCGAGAGGTAAGCGGCGTTCATGAAGCGGTGCATCGAGGGCGGTGTGATGAGTGCACGGCTGACCCAATGGGCAACATCGAGCGGTTTACCATTCACCCAATCAACCAGATTATGCGGACGACCTTTATTGCGTGGGTCACTGTTTTGATAGAGCAGCGACTGCGCATCCGCCGAGAGAGTCACGTCGTCATCGACTTCGCCGGGCTTAGGAACGGGATAGATATGCGGCTTATGGGTTTGGTTCGATTCACGGTAGAGGCGATGTCCGGCAACCCCTGCTGCGGCCAAAGCGGTGGCCAGCGCCGCGCCACCACCGCCATAGGAAGCGCCGACTTTCCATGGCTCCATATGCAGCTGCTGGTTGGCCCAAGCCTCAGGGTTCAAACGATAGCCGAACGTTTTATTCAAGTAGCTGGCATGGGCTTTCATCACATCGATTTCTTTCGGGCGCGAGCCCATGAGGCGGCTGAAAAACGCCCAGGGGTCGCGCGCCAGCTTCACGCTGCTTAAATCGATGCCGTTACGGTGGAGCATATGGTCATGCGCACTGCCAAGAAGCCCGCGTTTTGGGTTGAGATCTCCGCTGATAAATCGGTAAAGATGGGCACCAATTTCTGCCTCATTTGCCTTGGGATGCGTGGCCATAAAGCGCCGCTTCTCGCGGTAGCCATCGGTGATTAAATGGCGATAGGCATCGGCGATCCGTTTTTCTTGCGCAGGAGTTTGCTGAGCAAATTTTTGCAATCCGTCCTTCGCTTTTCTCAGCAGTTGCGCATCATCCACCCAGTGCTTGGGGTCAGCATAGCGCTGAATGTTGCTTTGCATCCATGTGGTGGCGTCGCGCATCGCGGCGAACTGGTAGCGTGACGTGCTGCCATGCGTGCCAAGGGCCCGGTTAAGCCTATGCATAAACGGTATCGAAATATTACGCCCCGCACCTTGCTGAAAGCCAATCGCAATCATCCCGTTATTGAATGGCCACAGCGCGCCCCACATATGCATTCCCATCGAGCTGCCCTCGACAAACGTGGTGGCGGCCCATTTGCGACTGGCATCGGCATGGCGCAAACGCAGCATCGCATCCGAAATTTCGGTAGAATGTTTGCTGGCTTGCTGCTGCGCACGCACGGCGGCACTGGCCACAGAAAACGGTGCCATGCCAGGAATTTTTCCGTGGAAATACAGCTTGCCGCCCAGATACGCGCTCACCGCCCCAACCGCAACCGGCACCATGCGATCGATCACGAATTTCCAGCGTTCACCGGCCTCATCGGAATAGGGGTTGTAACGCATGATGCCATGCAGTGGCCGTAAAATTTCGGGCACCTCTTTTGCCGCAAGCGCTTCATCGCCACCTTTGCGTCGCGCTGTTACCACATCCATGATTTTGCGTCCACCCCATAGGCCAAGCGTGAGGCCACCGGCGGTGAGCAGGCGGTGATAGCCAGGGGCGATATAGGCGTTTTCCGCCATCCATTCGGCGCTTTTTAAAGCGCGGCTTGGCATGAGGCTCGATACGCCAGTAGGAGATCGGGGTGAGGGCATAAAACGCGCTAATTGGTGAATACTTGTTTTATTTTACGCGTAATGCGGCTGAACTCCGAGTGAAATTGCGGATATTGCTGCAATCTTCATCGAACTGTCACAATGACGTGTCAGGGATGTATTTTTTCAAGTCATTTCTAGCTGTTAACGACGCCAAACTGTCATAAAAGCTTCACATAAAAAACGAACCCATATGGTATTCTATAAGGTGAGAAAAACTATGAGGTTCCGTTGAACGACGACGACCACAAACCAGGATTATCGCCACCTGCCGCACCATCTTCCCATACGGTGAAGGTGAGACCGCACGTGCATTACGCGCATGCTCGCGGTGATGGCTCGGTGTTGCCGCGGTATGTCGACCCGCACCAAAAATCAACGCCGGATAGTTCCTATCAAAGCTATTTGTTCGGCAAAGCAGGGTCCGATGAGCAACCCGCCTGGAGCGACAGTATCAAAGGTCGTGCAGCGATTCGCATGCTTTCACGCGGCGTGGTGGGGGCAGTGTTCTTCACCATCGGTGGGCGCATGGCGCGCAGCCAGCTCAAAGGCTATCAAGAGCACCACTGGAAATGGGATTCCACAAAGCCATTACAGGCCATCGCCAAGGGGATTGATGCGACGCTTGGCCGAGGTATCAAAGCAACGGTGCGCGGCATTACGCGCCTTAATCATACCGCCGCTGAAGCGGATGTAATTGCCAAAAATGCCGTCACCTTCCGTCAGAAACGGAAATTCTATTACATCGATCATCACGGCCGCTTGCAACATGAATTAGGCCGTAGCTACGGCTCGGATATTGTTAGTTTCACCTTTGACTTCGCCATGGCCTCGGTCGGGGATGCGCTCACGCGTAACGTGATTCAAGCCTTCGATCCCAACATTAAAAAAACCTGGTTGGTGAACGATCACGGTGACCCCGCGGCTAAGGGTGAGCACAAGCATATTGTTTGGGGCGAGGCGCTGAAAGCCTTTGGTCGCAGTGGTTGGCGTATCTTCTCGAAGAACCAGGGCGAGGATTGGGCCGCCGCGATCCCTTACGCCTTCCAGATGAAGTTCCAGCGCCAATTTTTGAGCAATATTCTCGAGAAGCGCTTTGATGGCCATAAGCTCGTATTCGACCAGAACTGGAATGGTGGTGCTTATCGCCTGGGCAAAAACGGCAAAATCATTGGTGATTATCAGCTCGTCGGCGCGATGGATCTGCATGCCAGGTTTGTCGGCTATAACTGGTATACGTTGATGTTCCGTGAGGCTTATGACCGGGTTGGAAATTTCCTAAGCCCAGCCAAAAATGCTCAAAGCGATGTTAATCCGCCATCAGCCAACTCAGCGCCAACATCCCACAGCAACCCCATTACCGCGACGATCGACGGTATTGGCGGCGCGATGCGTTACGTGACCAAGAGTTTTATTAAAGCGAATATGTATATGAATCCGGCCGTGATTCCGTTCTGGCTGATGCGTACATCGCAAAGTAAATGGCGCGGGCAGCATTTCATTGAAGGCGAAACGGGCGCTCTCAAGCTTGGTCGCGAAACGAATATATGGAGCGGTGGACTCAAGCCCTATGACCTGGCGAATTATCAGCATTATTCGACCGCCACCCGGATGGATCGCTTCGAAAAAGGTTTCAGCCAAGGGATGAACTGGTTGGGTGATAAGCAATTCCGTGTCGGTAAAAGAGCCAGTAAATTTGGTGATTGGCTGGGCGATAAAGGGCTCTTTCCGCAATCCAAATGGTTTGATCGCATTCTCACTTACGATACGGCTGGTGATATCCGCAAAGGCCGCCGCTTATTCATGCATGAGCTGACCGATGCATCTTTTTCCTACACCCCGTATATGTTTGCCAAAGCGGAATGCGGCTTACGGGTCGATGACAGTAAAGGGGATGGTAAGCCCGGCGAAATGGATAAGGCCATTTACGGATTTATGAATAATGTTGCCGCATTCAACATTAAGGGTACGGGACAGTCACTCAAACAGATATGGAAACTTGGCACCAATTTCGAGCGCGATACGACTGGGCGCGAAGGCGGCGCTGATCCATCACCGACCAACCCCACAGGCGCTTCGTATGTGCATATGTTGCATCCGGCGGTGAGAGTCCATACGCAAGGATTGCAGCATGATCGCCCCAATCATGGGCCTGCCATCAACGATAACGGCCATGAAGCCAATGACAACGAGCGTAGCGATAAAAACTGGGTGCAATCGATCGTTGGTAAATCGATCAATCCGGCGCAGTTGCATAGCGCGAGTGCGACGCGCCATTAATGTATTTGCCCAGCAACACTGCCTAACTCATAATCGTTATTTGGGTGCGATCATCTCCTCAGGGCGCACCCAAGCATCGAACTGCTCGCTGGTTAACAAGCCCAGCGCCATCGCCGCCGCTTTCAGCGTGATGCCTTCCTTATGCGCCTTCTTGGCGGCTTTGGCGGCATTATCATAGCCGATATGTGGGTTGAGCGCCGTCACCAGCATCAGCGATTCATTCATCAGTTGTGTGATGCGCGCTGCATTCGCCTCAATCCCCACCACGCAATTATCGGTGAAGCTATTTGCCGCATCCGCAATCAAGCGAATCGACTGCAGCACGTTATAAATAATCACCGGCTTGAATACGTTGAGTTCAAAATGCCCATTGCTGCCACCCACGGTCACCGCCACATGGTTGCCCATCACCTGCGCTGCAACCATCGTCATCGCCTCACTTTGTGTGGGGTTCACTTTGCCGGGCATGATGGAGCTACCGGGTTCATTTTCCGGTAGTGATAATTCCCCCAAACCACAGCGCGGGCCGCTGCCGAGCAAGCGAATATCGTTGGCGATTTTCATCAGCGATACCGCGAGCGTGTTGAGTGCGCCCGACAGCTCAACCATCGCGTCATGGGCGGCGAGTGCCTCGAATTTATTGGGCGCAGTGACGAAGGGCAGACCGGTAATGCTCGCCACTTCCGCCGCAAACTTCACATCAAACCCGACTTTAGCATTCAGGCCCGTACCCACCGCCGTGCCACCCTGCGCCAGCGGATAAAGGCGCGGCAAACACGCTTTCACCCGCGCAATACCGTATTCGATTTGTGCCGTGTAGCCGGAAAATTCCTGACCGAGGGTGAGCGGTGTCGCATCCATCATATGCGTACGGCCAATTTTCACGATGTCTTTAAACGCACTGACTTTCGCATTAAGCGCCTGATGCAGGTGGGTGAGGGCAGGGATCAGCGCGTGATGCACCTGCTCGACCGCCGCAATATGCATTGCCGTTGGGAAGCTATCGTTCGATGATTGGCCCATATTCACATGGTCGTTCGGGTGGATGGGTTTTTTGCTGCCCATCACGCCGCCGAGTAGCTCAATCGCGCGGTTACTAATCACTTCGTTTGCGTTCATGTTGGTTTGCGTGCCCGATCCCGTCTGCCATACGACGAGCGGAAAATGATCGTCGAGCGTGCCATTCATCACTTCGGTGGCGGCGTTGATAATCGCCTCGCCATGGGTTTTATCGAGGCCCGCAATCTGCATATTCACCTGTGCTGCCGCGCGTTTCAGCACGCCCAGTGCGCGAATGAGTGGCTTAGGCATGGTCTCGCCACCGATTTTGAAATTCATCAGCGAGCGGCTGGTTTGTGCGCCCCAGTATTTGTCGGCGGGCACTGCAATTTCACCGAAGGAATCGGTTTCGATGCGTGATGCGATGTTTGCAGCGGTCATGATGCTCTCCGTTGTCATGCCAGTGACTCGCCAGAGAGGCGAAGCCAAAACTGGCATCCAGTTTTAATTCATTACGCTGGATATCAGCTTACGCGGGAATGACAAGACTGTAAGATTATTATTCGGATCGACTATAGTGACGTGCGGCGCAAAAAGCATTGCAGTTGCGATCAGACACTCAGCTTTACTACTTAATGTATGGCTGCGCCACCCGAAGCCCGATAGAGCGTAGGATTGGTGGCTCGAGGGTGATTTGAACACCCGACCAAGGGATTATGAT
>CAZZCK010000001.1:70378-119465 GCA_964652475.1 uncultured Azospirillum sp. | reverse complement strand
AAGCCATTCTTTTTTAATATCATTCGGCGTTGCCGAGTACGTTTTCATGACGCGCTCTTTTCTTGGTTTTGACGTAGTTTGGGTGGGCTTTCTAATGGGGGGCATGGCTTGTGTCAACAAGAGATTCGTGCCTGGTTGGTGATTCGTAATGCGCGATTACCACGTGAGTCGCAAGCGAGCATACCGGGGATGGATGAGATTTCCAAGCAACGCCGCCAATGAGGGTAAAATTTTAGGGCTGTGCCGAACTAGCAACCACATCAGCGAACCAGCGGGTTGGGTCAATCGGCTTGGCGCTGCGATCGCGTAATTCGACATAGGCTTCGCTTTTGCCGGTTTCGGGCATGCTGCCAATCGGCTCGCCACGAATGGCGCGCTGGTTAAGCTGCGCGCTGATCGTGCCAAGCCCCGCAACCAGCGAAATAAAGCCGTTGGAATGCTTGATCAGCACCATATTGCCGTAATCGCGGAAGGTGCCGGTGAAGACTACGTCGCCATCGTGCGGAGCCACCACCGCCGCCCCGGGCCGGGCCTTAAATACCATGCCGCGGTAGGTGCCGTTGTCGCCCTGACGCTCGCCAAACCGGTGAATAATTGTACCAACCACTGGGTTACGCATGCGTCCGGGTAACGCTTGTGCATCCTCGATTTTGCTGGTCGAGCGCGGCGACGTGGCCGTTTTTTCGCGGGTGGCAAGTTTACCGATCAGCTCTTGCAACGAAGCGGAGCTGCGTGATAATTCAGCGACTTGCGCCTCGGCACGCGCATGGTCGTCGCTCAATTTGGCTTGCAATTTGCGCCGCTGCTCAAGCTCGCGCGCCAGCTTTTTCTGCTCCGCACTCAGCGTTATCTTTTCACGCCGCGTAATCTGATCACGCTGCTTGGCTTGCCCACGCAATTGCTTGAGTTGCGCCAGGTCATCGCGCATCCGCGCCGCTTTTTTTGCCACCGCCTGGTTGGTATTTTCAAGCACCGCCGCCGTGCGCATCAAGGTTTGCGTTTCATGGGGATCTGCAAACATAGCGCTGGCCGGCAATCGCTCGATACGCAGCAACCCAAGCACGGTAGCGGCATAATCGGCCTTGTGCTCTTCATACTGCGCCTGTTGCGCATGCAAGCGGCCATTCACTTCGTCGAGTTTTTCTTCCTCGGCGCTCACCTTCGCTTCGCTTTGCTGCAAGCGCTCGGCCAACGCCGCGGTACGTTCGCGAATGGCTTGCATCTCGCGCTCGGTATCGGCCAGTTTTTTGCGCAGCGCCGACTCGGCTTCTTTGCTTTTAGCCAGGTTTTTAAGCGTGATATCGAGCTGCTGTTGGGTTGGCGGCGTTTGCGCATAGGGCGCGCTCGCACTCATCAGCAACACAAGCATGCATCGCAGTACAGGCTGATAGCGGCTACGCATGGGCAAGCAAATTGCGGCCCGTCATTTCCGCGGGCTGAGGGAGATTAAGCATCGCACACAGTGTCGGCGCAATATCGGCGAGCACCCCATGGCCTAAGTTTTTTGGCGCATGCGTATAGGCGTCACCCACGATGATGCAAGGCACGAGATTCAGCGTATGCGCGGTGTGCGCCTGCCCCGAGTCCTCATCGTGCAAGCATTCGGCATTGCCATGATCGGCGGTGATCAGCATCGCCCCACCCGCCGTTTCAATCGCCGTGCGCAAGCGGCCCAGGCAATGATCGACCGCTTCGACCGCTTTCATCGCCGCCGCTAAATCCCCCGAATGCCCAACCATATCGGTATTGGCATAATTGACGACGATGAGGTCATACGTACCGCTAGCAATCGCCTTGATGAGTTGATCCGTCACTTCCGCTGCCGACATTTCGGGCTCTAAATCATACGTCGCCACTTTGGGCGAGGGCACGAGGATGCGGTCTTCCCCTGCATACGGCTCCTCGCGCCCGCCGTTGAAAAAGAAGGTCACATGCGCGTATTTCTCGGTCTCGGCAATGCGCAATTGGCGCATGCCATGGGCGGCCACCAGCTCACCCAAACCATTGCGCAGGGTTTGTGGCGCAAACATCGCCGGGATGAGGGGATTCAGCGCCTCACTATATTCGACCAGGCCAAGGGTTGCCACGAATTTCACGCGGCGGTTGCGCGCAAACCCGTTGAAATTTTCATCGAGCAAAGCATGCAGCAATTGGCGGGCGCGGTCGGCCCGAAAATTGGCCATGAGTAAGCCGTCGCCATCGCGCATGCCTGCATAATCGCCGATCACCGTGGGCAGTATAAATTCATCGGTGAGGTTTGCGGCATAGGCCTTCTCGACAGCATCTACAGCATTGGCTGCAGGAGGGTTGGTCCTCTCTAGGTGCGAGGCACTTAGTAGTGCATGGCATGCTTTTTCGACCCGCTCCCAGCGGTTGTCGCGATCCATCGCGTAATAGCGACCACAGATGGTGGCAATGGTGATATTTTTTTGTGCAGCGGTTACAGCTTCAAATGCGCCAATAGATTGCAGTGCGCTTTGAGGCGCAGTATCGCGCCCATCGGTGAAAGCATGCACGGCAACCGGCACACCGGCGGCGGCAATAATATTGGCCAGTGCCGCCATATGGTCGACATGCGCATGCACGCCGCCATCGCTGAGCAAACCCATCACGTGACAGGTGCCGCCCGATTGTTTCAGTGCTGCAATATACGTCCGTAGTGCTCGATTCGTGGTGAGCGTCCTATCCGCAATTGCGGCATCGATGCGCGGTAAATCCTGCATCACCACGCGACCCGCACCAATATTCATATGCCCCACTTCGGAATTACCCATCTGGCCGCTGGGCAAGCCCACATCCTGCTCGCTGGCGCTGAGTAACGCGAAAGGATAGTTGTCCTTCATCGCATCGAAATGTGGCGTATGGGCTTGCGCGATCGCGTTATACTCACGCGCATCGCGTTCGCCCCAGCCATCGAGGATGCAAAGAAGTGTGGGGTTTTTCATGTGAGTGGTGAGTGGTGAGTGGTGAATCGTAAGATTTTGTCTAACGTATTTTTTTACCACCCACAACTCACTACTCACCACTCACGGCAACATTTAATGCCCCACATGATACGGATGGCCGATGGTGATTGTATAGGCGCGGTAGAGCTGCTCCATCAGCATCGCGCGCAGCAACTGGTGCGGCCAGGTGGCGGCGCCAAAGGCGATCACCGCATCGGCGCGTTTGATAAGGCTCGCATCGAGCCCGTCCTGCCCGCCGATGGCAATGAGAATATGCTTCACGGCGTTTTTTTGTGCGGTTTGAATAAGACCCGCGAACACTTCGCTGCTGAGGGATTTTCCGCGCGCATCCATCACCAAGAGGCGGCTGGTGGAGGTCATGCGCTTGGCGATGGCATCGGCCTCGCGCGCGCGGCGGGCATCGGCGCTCAAGTTACTCGGCGCATCGGGTATTTCATGGACGGTGATGTCCCAGCGGGTGAGCTTCAAGTAATGGGCGATCAGCGCGGCTTCGGGTTTGTGCTTGGCGCGGCCAACGGCGGCGATGGTGATCTGCATAGGCTACGCCGTGACGAAGGGCAGCGACCACATTTTCTCGATGTTGTAAAACTGGCGCACTTCGGGGCGGAAAATATGCACGACAATATCGCCGGCATCGATCAGCACCCAGTCGCCGCTTTCCTTGCCCTCGATCGAGAGCGGCGGGACGCCGGATTTCTTGAGTAGCTCGGCGACATAATCGGCCAGCGCTGCCACATGCCGCGGGGCACGGCCCGAGGCCACAATCATGAAATCAGCGAAGCTGCACTTGTCGCGCAAATTAAGGGTGGTGATTTCCTCGGCCTTGTTGGTATCGAGCACAAGATTGATTTTTTTGCACAAGGCGGCGGTCGCGATTTGTGTTGGGCTTAGCTTTACTGCCGCCGCAGTTTTTGTGGCAACCGGTTTTTTAGCGGGCGTAGCGTTTTTCGCGGCCGGTTTCGTGGCTATTTTTTTTGCGGACGGTTTGGGCGATGTGACGCCCACCTTCGTGCCCGCCTTTTTCGCTAGCGGTTTTTTCGCTGCAGCGGTAGTGGCTGATTTTTTGACGTTCGCCGTTTTTTTTGCAGTCGCGCGCGGGGGAATGGCCGTTACTCCTTAAGGGGTTGATCGGATGCATTATGACTTAGGAATGCATTCTTTCCAAGCGTTTTTCGTAACCACGTGGCACTTAAGGGATGGCGCGGGATGGTCAGGTACGCCCAAGCCGGTGCTGCAGCATGCGCAAGCGTGCGCGCCTGTGCGCCCACAAGCCGGTGGCGGGCATAGGTCAACGCGAAGGGCGCATGCAGCGCCTTGATGCCATACGGCGCACGATCGAGAATGGCGATGGGCAGCAGACGGGCAATACGCCGCCAAGCCCGCCAGCGGTGAAACTGGGCGAGGTTATCCGCCCCCATCAGCCAGACAAATCGGTGGGTGGGGTGATACGCCGTCAGATGCGCAATCGTGTCGATCGTGTAGCGCAAATGATGCCGCTGTTCGACATCCATCACCCGAATGCGCGGGTGAGTAGCAACACAGCAGGCATGGGCAAACCGTGTTGTATAATCGGCCAACTCGCGCGATGTTTTGAGCGGATTATGGGGTGAGACCAACCACCAGATTTCATCGAGGTTAAGGCGCTTCATCGCCAGCAGTGAAATATGAAGATGACCGGCATGGGCGGGGTTGAACGAACCACCGAGCAGACCGATGCGACGGCCGTGATGCGTAAGGCATGATTCGTGATTCGAATGACGCGTGACGCATGACGCAGCCCGATTTTTTCTACCCCGCACGGATGGCACCGAAGGGTGTGGCGGTGGTGACGCGGTATTTATAGGTAGTGAGCTCGGGCGCGCCGACCGGGCCGCGCGCATGCATGCGGCCTGTCGCGATGCCGATCTCGGCACCAAAGCCAAACTCGCCGCCATCGGCAAATTGGGTGCTGGCATTCACCAGCACAATCGCACTATCGACCTCATTTAAAAACCGGTTCGCGACCGCCGTATCTTCGGTGATAATCGCGTCCGTATGGTGCGAGCCATAATGGTTGATATGGGCAATGGCGTCATCCACATCCGTCACCGTTTTAATCGCCAGAATCGGCGCGAGGTATTCGGTGAACCAGTCCTCCTCGGTGGCAGTTTTAATGCGGCTATCGAGCGTACAAATGGCCGCATCTCCGCGTAATTCGCAGCCTTTTTCGAGCAGCTCGGCAATGAGAACAGGGACGATGGTCGCCATGGCATCACGATGAATCAAGAGCGTCTCGAGTGACCCACAGATACCCGTGCGGCGCAGCTTGGCGTTGATCACCACGCGGTGGGCAGTCGTCGCATCGGCGTGCGCATCGACATAAATATGGCAATTGCCATCGAGATGCAGCAAGGTCGGCACACGTGCATCGTTGCGCACGCGCTCGGTGAGTGACTTGCCGCCACGCGGAATAATCACGTCGATATGGTCATGCATGGTCAGCATTTTTGCGACCGCCGCGCGGTCTGTGGTCGCGATGAGCTGCACCGCGTCGCGCGTAATAGCCGCCGCATCGAGCCCCGCATGCAGTGCTTGAAGGATGGCATGGTTGCTGTAATAGGCCTCCGAGCCACCGCGCAAAATCACCGCATTACCGGCTTTGAGCGCGAGTGCCGCCGCATCCGCGGTGACGTTGGGACGTGATTCATAAATGATGCCAATCACCCCAAGCGGTACGGCGACCTTCTCAAAATGTAAGCCATTTTGGGGCGTATCCCAGGTCGCAAGCACGCGGCCCACCGGGTCATCCTGCTTGGCAATACTCTCAAGCGCATTGGCAATTGCCTCCACGCGCTTGGCATCGAGCGCTAAGCGGTCGCGCAAAGCCGGGCTCAAGCCGCTTGCTTCCGCCATATCCTTCGCATTCGCGGCCAAAATAGTATCGAGGTGCGTGCGAATTTCACGCGCCGCTGCTTCAAGTGCGCGGGTTTTATCGACCGTGGTTGTTTGGGCGAGCACACGTGCGGCAGCACGCGCGCGGCGGCCAATATCATTCATCTGTTCATCAAGCGGCATCGTTTGCAAACCTTTGTATCTTAAATGAACCACCATCATGAGATGCAAGCCGGCCCACTGTCAACAGAATCAAGGCCCCGACACGAGCGGCTACTGCATCGCCAAATCATCACGGTGGATGAGCGCCGCACGGGGTGCATAGCCCAGAATTGCCTCGATCGCGGTTGATTTTTTACCGCAGATTTTGGCTACTTCCGCCGCGCTATAGCTGCTGATGCCTTTGGCAAGAATAGTGCCGTGCTCGTCGCGCACCGCAATCGTGTCGCCGCGCTCGAAGCTGCCATTCACTGCCACGACCCCGGCTGGTAACAGGCTTTTTCCCTGTATCAGTGCGCGCGTCGCCCCGGCATCGATCACCACATCGCCATGCAGCTGCACCGCCGATGCAATCCAATGCTTGCGCGCGAGCTGGGGTTTGGTGGTGGCGTCAAACCAGGTGGCGCGGCCGCCACCCATCAACTGCTTCAAGGCATGTTTCTCAAGGCCCCGCGCAATCACCATGTGGCAGCCACTGTTCGTGGCCATCTGTGCTGCTTCAAGCTTGGTGCGCATGCCGCCATTGCTGAGGCTGCTGGCCGCGCCGCCGCCCATGGCCATGATTGTGGGCGTAAGCGAAGTAACGCGCGGGATATGTTTCGCATCCGCATGCTGGCTTGGGTTTTTATCGTATAGCCCATCCACATCCGAAAACAGCACCAGGCAATCAGCCGCAAGCATGACCGCCACCCGGGCGGCAAGGCGATCGTTATCGCCGAATTTCAGCTCCGCCGTCGCCACTGAATCGTTCTCATTCACAATCGGGATCAGTTTATGGGCAAGCAGTGTAGTAAAGGTGGCGCGCGCATTGAGGTAGCGCTCGCGGTTTTCGGAATCCTCCAAGGTCAGCAGCAACTGCGCGACCTGGATATCATGTTTTGCGAATGCCTGCTGCCAGGCCTGAATCAGCAACGGCTGGCCGGCCGCCGCTGCCGCTTGTTTCTCATCCAAACTCAAGCGGCCATCACCCAGGCCCACCTGCGGGCGGCCCAGCGCCACCGCGCCCGAGGAAACCAGAATCACATCTTTGCCGGCGGCGTGCAGGCCCGCAATATCCGCCGCCATCGCGCCGAGCCAGGCCGCACGCAGCCGTGCCGATTCGGCAATGAGGCTCGAGCCGATTTTGATGACAATGCGCTTGGCTTTGCCGAGGTTTGGGGTGCTGCTCATGCGGGTAGTTATAGCAGTGCTCTCGTCATTCGTCATTCGATGATTCGTGCGTATAAAAACCTGAAAGCCTTTTCCTTACCCTCGCCCCCGCATACGGGATGACATGCTGACAATGACCCTGCCTAGGCACCTTCTTCGATGTTCCCGCCCGCAATATGCGTCGGTAGCGGCGGTGGGCTTTGCTCGCCGCGATAACGAATAATGGTTTTCATCATCGTATCGAGAATCGGCTCAAGATCCGCGCCACTGGCCGCGGAGATGGTGAAGACCGAGCCGCCGCTTGCCTTCTCCAGCGCTTTTTTCTTTTTCGTGATCTCAGCTTTGCTCAGCGCATCGCATTTATTGAGCGCAACAATTTCCGGCTTCTCGGCCAACGCATCGTCATATTGCTCGATCTCGCCGCGTACGGTTTGGTAAGCGGTGACCACATTCTCCGCCGTACCATCGATAAGATGCAACAGCACGCCGCAGCGCTCGACATGGCCAAGGAATTTCAGGCCAAGGCCACGGCCCGCCGCCGCACCTTCGATGAGGCCCGGAATATCCGCGAGCACAAATTCCGCATCGCCGACCTTCACCACACCGAGCTGCGGGGCGAGGGTGGTGAATGGGTAATCGGCAATTTTGGGTGTGGCCGCGCTCACCGCCGCGAGGAAGGTCGACTTCCCGGCATTGGGTAAACCGAGCAGCCCCGCATCCGAAAGTAGTTTGAGCTTGAGCCACAAGGTGCGCTCCTCGCCCTTACCGGCGGGGACGGATTGCACCGGCGCCTGATTGGTGGAGGATTTGAAATGGATGTTGCCCAGCCCGCCGCGCCCACCTTTGGCGAGCACAATTTCCTGCCCGGCTTCGGTTAAATCGGCAAGCAATGTCTCGCGGTCTTCGTCGTAAATCTGGGTGCCGACGGGCACTTCAAGATATTTATCCTCGGCCTTTTTGCCATAGCGCTGCTTGCCCATACCATGGCCGCCTTTGGCACCTTTGAAATGCTGCTGGAAGCGGTAATCAATCAGCGTGTTTAGGCCCGTGACGGCACGCATGATGATGCTCGCGCCACGCCCGCCATCACCGCCATCGGGCCCACCTTCGGGGATGAATTTTTCGCGGCGGAAGCTCACGCAGCCTTCGCCGCCATCGCCCGATTTTACATAGATTTTTGTTTCGTCGACGAAATTCATAGGTTTTATTGATTCTTAAGGGTTTGAAAGTGAAATCTTAATACTTTTGTCTTATAAACGTATGTATAGTGCAGTTTCAGCGATTGAACAGGAGATTTGTTGATGCCTAAAACAGAAATATCACCCGAGTTAAAGGAGCGGATTCTGAATCGCATTAAAGAAATTGCGAAAGAGATTGATCCCGAGGATAAGTCTTGTTCGCAACTTGGCCCATCCGATCAAGAAAATTGGATAAAACCCCCCTATGAGATATTTTCAGACGATCGCGGAAAAATTTGTGTTACTGCCGACGTTCCTCCATCGCATGAAGTCCTAGCTAAAGTACACCCACAGTTATGTGCTGAACTTGGTGACGAAGTAGAACTTGTTTCAGAATGGGCAAACGACATGCGTGTAGCTATCCTTTCTACAATAGCTGGGGCTGGTATCGGTGCTCATCGCAAATCAATGAAAGCAATGCCTAAAAATTTAGGCCATGAAGTGGAATTTGCTTCAGTCGATGATTTAATCTTAAGCCTAAACGCTATGGCAAAAGACCAAAGCCAGAAAATCAACTTAACAGAGCTGCCCAAAAGTTTAGTGGGCCGCCAATAAAAAAGGGAGCGATTTCGCGCTCCCCTTTTATTACCGTTAGCGGCGTAAGCCTTACGCAGCAGCAGCTTTTTTCTTCGGCGCTTTTTTCGCGGTTTCCACCGCAGCGGCGGCAGCCACCACGTTCACCACATTTTTATTGCCCGCTTTTTTGCTGAATTTCACCTTACCATCGACGGTGGCAAAAATCGTGTAATCACGGCCCAAGCCAACGCCCGTGCCGGGGTGGTAGGTGGTGCCACGCTGGCGGATAATAATGTTGCCAGCAACCACTTGCTCGTCACCGAATTTTTTCACGCCGAGGCGCTGGCCAGCGGAGTCGCGACCGTTGCGGGATGATCCACCAGCTTTCTTATGTGCCATGACTTAAACTCCGTTACTCGTTTTTCGTTTCTCGTTATTAGTTTTCCGTTTGCTCGCATTGCTTGCGAACAACGGATAACGAACAACTATTTTGCAGCTTTTTTAGCGGCAGCAGGCTTCTTCGCTGCCCCAGTTTTTTTTGCAGCTGGCTTCACGGCTGCTTTTGCTTTAGGGGCCGCGGCTGCTTTTTTCGCGGCCGGTGCACCTGCTGGGGTGGTGGCGCGGGGTTTTGGCGTGCGCTTCTCGACCGTCACCAGCGCCGCACCATTCAGCGAAATGCTGGTGATATGCAGCGCGGTGAAGCGCTGGCGATGGCCGTTTTTACGGCGGTAATTATGGCGGCGCTTTTTCTTGAAGATGAGCACCTTGTCGGCCTTGCCCTGCTCGAGCACCTGCGCCTCAACGAGGGCACCGGCAACCGTCGGCGTGCCGATGAGGTTTTTGTCGCCCGAAAGCGCCAGAACCTGGTCGATTTTAATGGTATCGCCGACATTGGCTTCGAGTTTTTCAACTTCGATAATGCTGCCGGCGGTGACCCGGTATTGCTTGCCACCGGTGATAATGACTGCGTGCATGGCGCGCTCTCTTGTTTTTGTGTGAAAAGGAGGCGGGAATATACTCGCGCATGCGGTGCTGTCAACCCTAAACATTGCGGGCGCTAACTGCCCGTTTTTCTTGCTTATTAGGCCGATTTGAAGGATGCTTCACCCCATGAAAAAAACCTTTGTCTCGTTTAATACGTTACTGAAATCGACGCTACTTGTCACCAGCCCGGCCTTGATGGTGATGGGGCTGGATGTCTATTTAGGCGTGCTGCAATTGCCGCAGATGATCTATGCGTATGCGGTGATTTTTATTGCAACCGGCCTTCTCATTTACCCGTTTTTGTCGAACGTGTCGGCGCTCACCCATTACGTGAATGAGATCGCGCTCGATAAGCGTGTCGCCGCCCCGGATTTGAGTTTTCTTGGCTCCGCGAACGAGCTTTCCCAGGCACTTAAAAAGCTGCAAGCCAGCTGGGATGTGAAGAAAAAGCAGATGGAGACGATCATTACCGAGCGCGAAATTCTGGTCGATACGCTACCCGATATTCTGATCATGGTGAACGATGAGAAAAAAATCGTGCGCACGAACCGCGCCGCCCGCGCTATTTTTGGCCAGAACCTTGCCGGTAAATATTTGAAAGATGTCATCGCCAGCCGTTATCTGATCGATGCCATCTCGCTCGTCATCCAGGATTTGAAAGGCCGCGAAATCGAGTTTCGTATCGAAGACCCGGTGGTGCGTGATTTTCTCGCAATCATCGAGCGTTTCCCGGTGCCTACCGCCGGTGGCATCTCGACCGTGATTACCATGAACGACATTACCGAGCTCAAATCGGTCGAGCAAATGCGCGCCGATTTCGTTGCCAATGCGAGCCACGAACTGCGTACGCCGCTGGCCAGCATCAAGGGCTTTGTTGAAACCCTGCTTGGCCCAGCGCGTGATGATGAGCCGGCGCGGATCGAGTTTTTGAACATCATGCTCGAGCAGGCCGACCGCATGCAGCAGCTGATTGGCGACCTGCTATCGTTAAGCAAAATCGAGATGAATGTGCATTCGGTACCAACCGAGCCGATGGATTTGGCCGCCGTGCTGCGCCGCGAACTTGAGAATTTCAAACGTAGTGCCGCCGCGAAAAACATGCGTTTGGTCACCCAGATTCACGATCATTTGCCGCCGGTCAAAGGCGAGGTCAATGAACTGGCGCAAGTCGCCCATAATTTGATCAGCAATGCGATTAAATACGGATTCGCCGATTCCGATGTGACCATCACTGCTAAGGTCACCAGCGAATTACCGCAAGACACCAACATGCGTAACCTGACGCGGGTGGTGGCGATGAGCGTGCGCGACCAGGGTGAAGGCATTCCCAAGCAGCATCTGCCCAGGCTGATGGAACGCTTCTACCGCGTCGATTCCGCGCGCACGCGCCAGATCGGCGGCACCGGCCTGGGCCTGGCCATCGTCAAGGGTATCGTGCAGCGCCATCGCGGTGCGATCGTGATCGATTCAGTGGTCGGTGAAGGCACCTGCTTTACCGTGTACCTACCGATTTATGAGAGCTAGGCGCCCGCACTTTACATCACCATGCAATCCCGCTAAACCCGCGTACGAGATGAATGCGCTTGCTTACAGCCGAGTTCTGACCCGCTTGACGTCGCGCCCCGGTGAAGCGGCAGTCATGGCGCTGATGTGGGCCTCGGCGGGGTTTGCGCTGGTGGTCACCGCCGCCATTATTTTTTCGGTAGTGCGCGAGTCGATCGCCTTTTTTTCCCATGTACCGCTGCTTGATTTTCTGCTGGGGACTGAGTGGAGTCCGCAAGCCGCCCAGCGTAGCGCCGGTGAGGCCGCGCACGGCCTGTTTGGCGCCCTGCCCTTGCTCGCCGGCACCTTCATGATCACCCTCATTGCCTTGATCGTCGCCGTGCCCGTCGGGCTGATGAGCGCGATCTACCTGGCGGAATATGCCAAGCCCAGCTTACGCCGCATCGCGAAGCCCGTCCTCGAGCTGCTCGCTGGCATCCCCACCGTGGTCTATGGCTATTTTGCGGTGATCACCGTCGCCCCGTTATTACACGGGTTTGGCACCGCGATCGGGATTCCGATTGCCGCGGAGAGTGGCTTGGTCGCCGGGTTGGTGATGGGCATCATGATCATTCCCTTTGTCTCTTCACTCAGCGACGACATGATCACCGCCGTGCCGCGCGGCTTGCGCGACGCATCCTATGGCCTCGGTGCCACCCAATCGGAAACCATCCGCCGCGTGGTGCTGCGCGCTGCGTTACCGGGCATCATGGGTGCGGTATTGCTGGCCGTCGCGCGCGCGATTGGCGAAACTATGATCGTGGTGATGGCCGCAGGCTTAAGCGCCAACCTCACCGCTAACCCGCTCGAGGCCGTCACCACCGTAACCGTACAGATCGTCACCCTGCTTACCGGCGACCAGGAGTTTGATAGCCCGAAAACGCTTGCCGCTTTTGCCTTGGGCCTCACCTTATTTTGCTTCACCTTGCTGCTGAATGTGCTGGCGCAGTTGATCGTCAAAAAATACCGAGAGCAATATGAGTAAGCCAACCGCCAATGCGATGACCACCGTGATCACGGCCAGCCTTGCCCGCCGTCACCGGGCGGAGCGGCGCTTTCGGCGGTTCGCACAAAGCGCGGTGGGGTTTGCACTCATCATGCTGGCGGTACTGCTCGTCAGTATTTTGGGCAAAGGCATCAGCGGTTTTACACGCCATGAAATCCGCCTTGAAATTCCAACCGCTGCGATCGCCGATGCGCTGCGCCATGACCCGGCAACTATCAATTATTATGCCCTCACGGCCACGGCAACACAAGCCACTGTCAGTGATACTCCAGCGGGGGACGACCCCATTATCCGCCGTCAGTTGTTATCGCTGCTGGGGACCTTCGCTGCGTTCGATGTGAAACGCCAGTTGCTCGCCCATCCGGACCATACTGGCGAAACGATTGCCGTTTGGGTGCCGCTGTCGGATCACGCCGATCAGCTGCTCAAAGGGCGAATCAACCGTCATGCGTCTGAACTTGAGCGGCCCGTGAATGATCGCCAACTGGGCTGGATCGACCGGTGGGAGGATGACGGGCGCATTCGCCGCAACATCAACCGTGATTTTTTCACCCGTGGCGATAGCCGTGCGCCCGAGGCCGCGGGGTTCCTAGGCGCGATTGTCGGCTCGCTGATCACGCTTGCGGTATGCCTGGTGGTCGCCGTGCCTGTCGCAATCATGGCGGCGATTACGCTTGAAGAATTTACCCGAAAATCACGTACGGCGGATATGCTCGAGGTGGTGATCAACAACCTCGCCGCGGTGCCCTCAATCATTTATGGTTTGCTCGGGCTATCGGTGTTTCTACAGCTGTTCGGTATGCCGCGCTCCTCAAGCCTGGTCGGCGGCCTCACGCTCGCCATGCTCATTATGCCCGTCATGATTATCGCCAGCCGCGCGGCCATTCGCGCCGTGCCACCGAGCATGCGCCAGGCGGCGGTGGCACTGGGGGCGACGCCGCTACAGGTGGTGCGCCACCATGTGCTGCCTTATGCGCTGCCAGGCATTCTCACCGGCACGATTCTTAGCATTTGCCGGGCGCTGGGTGAAACAGCACCTTTGCTGCTCATTGGGATGGTGGCGTTTGTGGCCGATATCCCTCGCGGGGTGACCGACCCAACAACTGTGATGCCGGTTGAGATTTATTTGTGGGCATCAAGCCCCGAACTCGGCTTTATCGAAAAAACATCCTCGGCGATCATGGTGCTGATGCTCATCTTGTTGCTTCTCAACCTCGCCGCCATTACGTTACGTAACAAATCGCAATTGAGTTGGAATTAGCGCGAAAGCCGATCTGCATTGAGCTTTGCTACAAGCTTATCCACCGCAGGTGTTAGCCCAAGGTTTACGGCCTGTGTGCGCAGAGCATTGATGGCGGTGATGTGATGATGGATTTTCCCCGCTAATCCAGTTACTGCTTCCACTTGTTCATTCTCATCGCCGACTGATTCCATCACAAAAGAAGGGTTGATTGCATCGTTAGGGACAAGTTGAACTAAATCCGTTTTGCTGGCCTCACGTGAGGTCATGAATTCTTTGTCGGAGAGTATTTTTTTTTCTAACTTTTCAAGCGATTCGATTGAAGGTGACAACCGAATCAAATGCCTACCTTTAAAACTGCTATGACAGAGACTTCGCGCGTTTTGGTTAACTAGGCAGTATGCATTCTCAATATGGTGGAATTGGTCTGTGTTCTCGGGATATGTGAGTTCGCCTTCAGTTATTTCAAGTGTTAGACCTGTGCGAAATTCTAAGTAACTTTTTAGTAAAGCGCGAACTTCATCGCGTTTTTTCTTTCGTGCCAACATTTCGTTATGTTTTTCGTCGGGCGTTTTAGCCATAATCTTCTCCTCAAATTTATAGGAAGTATACCATCCCATTATTACAATAACATGACAGTTTTCTGCTTTTGTTTAAAGAAAAGAGCAGGTAAATAAACACTATGCAAAAAAGTGCTCCCACCATTACCGCCCGCCATGTCGATGTGTTTTACGGCGCAAAGCAAGCATTGTTCGATGTGTCGATCGATATTGCGAGCCATAGCGTCACCGCGTTTATTGGCCCCTCGGGTTGCGGCAAATCGACCTTTTTGCGTGCCATTAACCGCATGAACGACCTCATTCCTGGCTGTCGGGTGAGTGGCACCATCACGCTCGACGGACGCAATATCTATGCCCCGGATTTCGACGCCGTGCTGCTGCGCGCGCGGGTGGGCATGGTGTTTCAAAAGCCGAACCCCTTCCCCAAATCCATTTACGAGAACGTCGCCTACGGCCCGCGTATTCATGGCCTGGCAAAAACGAAAGCGGATATGGATGGGATCGTCGAGGAAAGCCTACGTGGCGCGGCATTGTGGGACGAGGTGAAAGATCGCCTCGACACGCCGGGCACCGGCTTATCGGGCGGTCAGCAGCAGCGCTTATGCATTGCCCGCACCATGGCCATCCGCCCGGAAGTGATTTTGATGGATGAGCCGTGCAGCGCGCTGGACCCGATTGCAACCGGCAAGGTCGAGGAACTCATCAGCGAATTGCAAAAAACCTATGCGCTGATTATTGTCACCCACTCGATGGCACAAGCGCGGCGGGTGGCGCAAACCACGGCGTTTTTCCATCTGGGTAAGCTCATTGAAGTGGGGGCAACGGAGAGGATTTTCGATGCACCCACGCACACACTCACCCGCGATTATATCGGTGGGCGTTACGGCTGATCGATCACGGTGATGCGAAGGGCAACGGCAGGAGGCTAGGCCATGGAAGAAGAACGGTTGGTGATCGAACGGCGCATTACCCAGCGCGTCTATAATTACTGGGAACGCCTGGCTGGCAACCGCCAAATGCCCGAGGAGTCGGACCTCGACCCCGACCTGCTGGGCGATGACTGGCCCCATTGCTTTTTGCTACAAACGCGCGATATCGAACATATCGAGCAGTTCAATTTCACCTATCTGGGCGAGGGTATTTTACGCGCCTATACCGATGCGGGAATCGACCCGAATAATCTCTACCTCGTTGGCCCCAATGCGTTTTACCTCGCACCGCACTTCAAGCAGGTGATGGATTCGCGCGCACCCATCGTTGAAAGCAGCCATTTTTATGCCCTCGACGGCACCAAAATTCTCTACCGCCAATGCTTGCTGCCGATCGGTAGCAATCCCGAAAAAGTCGAATCGATTTTCGGCGCCATGCTTTTCAAATACGAAACCGTAAAACCCAAACTACCCACCGGTATTATCGAGTAGGGGTGGCAAGAGCGGCGTATTCGCCGCTACGACTTGCCGCCAGGCGTTCAGTTTGGCTCATACCCCCATCCCGCGCGCTCAAGCCCAAACGCTCCACAAAGCCGGGTGTATCGGCGCTGCGGGTGAGGTTTGGGCTTCGTTCGGTGGTGGCACGCGCGGGCGCGCTGCTGCCAACCGGGGTGAGCAGCCGTTGATCGTTCGCAGCAAAGGCGAGGTAGCCCGGGCGCAGTTTCCCGGCATTGATGGCACTGGCGACGCCATCCATGCGCTCGGCAAGCCCAAGCTGGCTGAGCACACGCCCCTGCTCGCCACGGCTCATGCTGGCATAGGACTCGCCGAAACGCTTGACGATCGTGGCATCGAGCGACGGGTTAGCAGCGACCACCACCGCAAATACTTGCTCGCGGCTGATGGCTTTGCCTTTGCCCACACTCAGGTGCATTTCAAGAATCAGATCATGCGCGGCGGCGCGATTGATACCGGTTTTGTAGCCAATCGCCGCATCGAGGCCTTGATGCAAAATCAAATTGCTTAAGCCTGCAACGGTGCCGACCCCAATGAAACTAGCGAGCGGCTTCAGCCAGCCTTTGAACGATTCATCTGCCAGGCCCTTGAGCATATCCTGCACGTTGAAGGCCTGAATCAGCCCGAGGCTTACTACCGCCGAGAGGATCGACGTGCCGACGCTCACGATCGTTTTCTTGCGCTGGCGGATCAGCGCTTGCGCGATGACGTCGTTTTCTTGCGCGGCGTCGCGCAAATGGCTGCGCGTGACTTCAGCGGGGGCAATGCCAAGCTGCTGCGCAATATTATCGCGGTAGAGATCCACCATATCGTCCTGGTAGAGACGGTTCTGGTAGAGCCGGCTCGCGGCCGACACCACCGCCCCACCCACACTCACTACCAGGGCCGGAACCAACGTCGAGCCGAAGGCCGCGCCTACAGCGAGGGCGACAAACGTCGCAAGCGTCAGGATGCCCTTGCCAAACAAGAACACCCGTAGCCGACGAAAACTGTTCGCAATAACATCACCCATGCGGCATCACATATCCCAGACTTTTCTACTGTAATTTTAGAGCAATCGGGCCAGGCGAAGTGTGAAGCTTTTGTGAAGGTTTGCCGGGGCCAATAGTGTGCGCCATGCGTAGGCTACGCCGAGCCCGAAGGGCGGGAGCTCGAGGGCAAAGGGCGCTCGTCAGAAACGACCGCTAACCCTTATATTCTTGAGATAATTCAACGTAATTCTGGGCACTGACGGGGATAAATGCCGCCTCTTCGGGCCGCAAATCACGCATGTATTTCGCCGGGTTACCACCCCACATTTGGCCCGTTGGCACACGCTTACCGGGGGTGACCACGGCCCCGGCGGCCACAAACGCGCCGGGCTCGACCACCACGCCATCGATAATCGTCGCCCCCATGCCGACGAAACAATCATCCATCAGCGTACAGGCATGCAACAGCACCTGATGGCCAATAGTGATGCCCGAGCCAATGGTCGTCGGCCCGGTCTTGCGGGTGACATGGACAATCGTCCCATCCTGGATATTGGTGCGCTCGCCGATGCGGATGGTATTCACATCGCCACGCACCACACAGCCAAACCAGATGTTACTGAAAGCGCCGATCGTCACATCGCCGATGATGATGGCACCCGGTGCAATCCATGCATCGGGGTGGATGGTGGGGGTGATACCGCGGTAGGGCAGGATGATCGGGGCGGTGCTCATGCACGAATCATGGTGCTGGCACCATGCTCGGTGAAGGTTTCAATCAGCAGCACGTGCGGAATGCGGCCATCAAGAATATGGGCTTGTTTGACACCAGAATTGAGGGCATTGACGCAGGTTTCAACCTTCGGAATCATACCACCGGTGATGGTACCATCGGCCAATAGCTCGCCAATCTCGCGCGCATCGATGCTGCTGATAAGCTGCTTATCCTTGGTCAGGATCCCCGCCACATCGGTCAGCATCATCAGCTTCGTGGCTTTGAGTGCTGCAGCAATCGCGCCCGCCGCCGTATCGGCATTGATGTTGTAGGTCTCGCCATTTGGCCCCATGCCGATGGGCGCGATGACCGGGATCATACCACTGGCCACAATATTTTCGATTGCCTGCGTGTTGATTTTGGTTGGCTCGCCGACAAACCCTAAATCAAGCACGCGCTCGATGTTACTATCCGGGTCGCGCTTGGTGCGCTTGAGTTGCTGCGCCTCGATCAAATTGCCGTCTTTGCCCGAAATACCAATCGCGGTGCCGCCCGCCTGGTTAAGCGCCGTCACGATTTGCTTGTTGATGCTGCCTGAAAGCACCATCTCGACCACATCGACCGCGGATTGATCGGTGACGCGCAAGCCATCAATAAAGTTCGAGGGAATCTTGAGTCGCTCAAGCATCGCCCCGATTTGCGGGCCGCCGCCATGGACGACGACGGGGTTGATGCCGATGGTTTTTAAGATCACGATGTCGCGCGCAAATGTTTCCGCCGTGCGCTCGTTACCCATTGCGTTGCCACCATATTTGATGACAAACGTGTGCCCAGCAAAGCGCTGGATATAGGGCAGCGCCTCACTCACCGTTTTGGCGGTGCGCAGCAGCAATTCTTTGGTTTTGATGGTCTTAATTTCCATGGGCGAGCCTACATTACAGCCTCGAGCTGACAGCGTTCAGCGTTGATGCTGTTGGCTGTTCGCTTTCGGCTACTTTCCTTGCAATGCCTCTAACACCGCATCCCGCAAGCCGTCAATGCCTAGCTTATCATGGGCGCTGGTGGTGACGATGCTCGGGTGGGCGGCCGGGTGCTTGCGGGCAACCTCCAGCACACGGGCTTGCACCGTTTCCATATCCTCCGCCTTATCGGCTTTGGTCAGCACGAATTGATAGGAGACGGCGGCATCATCGAGGCGTTTGAGCATGTCTTCGTCGGCATCCTTCACGCCATGGCGGCCATCAATCAGGACAAACGCGCGGGCGAGTTGCTGGCGGCCACGCAGATATTCGAAGAGCACCGCTTGCCATTTCGCCACATCTTTTTTCGCGGCTTTGGCATAGCCATAGCCCGGCACATCGACCAGGTGCAGCACCTCGTTGAGATTAAAGAAGTTCAGCTGGCGCGTCGCCCCTGGCGTGCCTGACGTGCGTGCCAGGTGATTCTGGCCAACAAGCGCGTTGATCAGGCTCGATTTGCCGACATTGCTGCGGCCAATGAAAGCGACTTCAGGCAAGATCAACGCCGGCAGTTGCGCCATCGTCGCCACCCCGGCCACAAAGCGGATAGGCTTGGTAAAAAGGGCGTGGGATAGGGGTTCGCTCACTTCAACCCCTTCTTTTCGAGCCGTTTGTTGATGTAAAGCTGCTGCAAAATGGTCAGCGTATTGTTCCACACCCAATAGATCACCAGCCCCGCCGGGAAAGAAACAAACAGGAACAAGAATAGATAGGGCATATAGTTCATCACCGCCGCTTGCACAGGATCGGCGGGTTTTGGGTTCAAACGTTGCTGAATGACCATGGTGATGCACATGACAATCGGCCAGATGCCCAGATGCAAAAAGCTTGGGTGATTCCATGGGGCAAGACCAAACAGGGTGAACAGGTTCGAGGGATCCATCGCCGAGAGGTCATGCACCCAGCCGAAAAACGGCGCATGCCGCATCTCGATGGTGACGAACAGCACTTTATACAGCGCAAAAAACACCGGAATTTGCAGCAAAATCGGCAAACAGCCTGAAACCGGGTTGACCTTCTCGCGCTTATACAACGCCATGATCTCCTGGTTCATTTTCATTTTGTCGCTGCTGAACCGCTCGCGGATTTCCGTCATCTTCGGCGTCAGCTGCTTCATGCGCGCCATCGCCGTCATCGATTTACTAGCGAGCGGAAAGAGCAAGCCCTTGATGACGCAGGTGAGCAGCAAAATCGCCACCCCGAAATTGCCGACGAGGCCTTGGAAAAAGCTCAACAGCGCGAAAATGGGACGGGTGAGGAAATACAGAGAGCCAAAATCCACCGCGCGATCGAACAGCGGAATCTGGTAGGTGTCGCGGTAGTGATCGAGTTGTTTGACCACTTTCGCACCGGCGAACACACGCATGGTGGTAGTAGCATCGGCCCCAGGCGCAACCTCCATCGCCGTGCCGCGCAGATCGGTCTGATAGGCATCCGCCTGCCCGCGTTTGAAATGTTTATACTCTGCATCGAACGTCGCATTCGTTTCGGGGATAATCGCCGTCAGCCAATATTTATCGGTGATGCCAAGCCAGCCTTTGCTCGCTTCAAATTTCTGTGGCCCTTCCTCGCGCAAGCTTTGATAGCTCACATCGTTTAGCACCTGATTGGCCACCCCCAGTGGCCCTTCATGCAGCAAAAAATTATGCGCCGCCGTATCCGCATAATTGCGGCTGATGAGACCATACGGATACAGTCTTACGGCTTGCGTGCCCGTATTTTTTACCGTGGTGGTGACGGTGAACATGAAATGCTCATCGACCGCGATCACCCGCGTGAACACAAGGCCCGCCCCATTATCCCAAGTCAGGGTGACGGGCTTATCGACCGCAAGCTCGCGATCGGCCGACTGCCAACGGGTGCTGGCATTCGGCAATGGCAAATTGCGATCACTGCCGAGCATGCCAAGCTCGATGAAATAAGCATCCGCGCCACTGGCTTTGCTGAGCAATTTTACTTCCGGCGACGCGGCATCGAGCGACTCGCGGTATTGGGCCAGCGTTAAATCATCAAACCGCGCGCCGACAAGGCTGATCGAGCCATGCAGGTTGGTGGTGCGGATAGAAATACGCGGTGCACCGTGGGTGACATCCGTCGCCATAAGCGAGGTCGATAATTGCTCCGCACTCACGGGCGTGCTCGAGCTCGGTGCCGCCAGCACTGAGGTCGCCTGCTGGGCCTGTTGCGCCTTGAGCACCGCCACCCGGGGGCCTTCGTAAAAATATTGCCAGGCGAACATAATCGCGCTGCACGCAACGATCGCCGCAATCAGGTTTTTAATGTCGGGTCCTTGAGAAACAGGGTAGGTCATGGGTTACAACGCACACAGCAATAAGGGGTGAAAACGTGGGATGAGCTAAGGCAAATCAGGGTACCGGGTCATCGCCCGAACCACCCCAGGGGTGGCAACGGGCAAGGCGTTTTAGGGCAAGCCATGTGCCCACGCAAGCCCCATGTCGGGTAATCGCTTCGGCGGCGTAGGCCGAACAGGTGGGGTGGTAACGGCAGCTTGGTCCCATCAACGGTGAAATGCACAGCTGGTAAAAGCGAATCAGGCCGAGCAAGGGCCATACAACAAGCCGACGCATTAACGGTGAACCCCCGCGATCGCACGCGCGACTGCCGCGCGCAAATCGGCAAACGAGGCCTCGGCGGCACTTGGCTTCGCCCGATCCAGCGCGACGAGGATGTAATCATAGCCGGGCTTCGCGGTGGTTGGAAAAATCTCGCGCACCAGGGCGCGCAAGCGGCGCTTGATGCGGTTGCGTACCACGGCATTACCGCATTTGGTGGTCACCGTATAGCCCACACGCGCGCGCGTTTGCATCGGAATATCGGACGGTGCCGCGCGCAGAATAAAATACGGCGTGGTGTATTTATGCCCCTGCCGCAACCGCAAGAAATCAGCACGGTTTTTTAGGGTGGTGATTTTGATAAGCGTCATGCCCACCCACTAGCACAAAGCGAAAAAATGAATAGTGTCAAGTTGGCCGTGCGTCGCCCAAGGCAAGCCAATCGCGGCGGGGATAAGCGAAGCGAGGGGGAAAGGCCACCCTCAATCGCAACTAAGCGCTTAATACTTTGCGGCCTTTGGCACGGCGGGCGGCGAGCACTTTGCGGCCACCGACGGTTGCCATGCGGGCGCGAAAGCCATGACGGCGAGCGCGAACGATTTTGCTGGGCTGATAGGTGCGTTTCATGGCACTCTCCTTATCGGGCGTTATTTTTTCGAGCGAGCCTTATAAGCGACCACCCCTACCCTGTCAAGCCCGACCTTCGCTGAGATGGTCGAGCGCCATACACTACCCCATAGTTTCGGTTGTATTTACGTAGGCCATTGCTAGAGTTACGCGATGTTCAAGCATTTACGGTATCTGGCGGCGATCAGCTTTCTCATTGTGGCGATTGGGGCTGCTTTTATTGTCATGGTGGCCAATGAATTCAAGGAAACCAGCCTGCGTGACAATTCCAATCAGCAAACGCAAGCCACCCTAGCAAGCTATGCCTCGAGCGTATGGAGCCGCTACGCCCCCTTCATCACTGCCGATGCCAACTCACCCTATATGGCAAGCTTTACTGCCGAAACCGAGCAGTTCTTCAAGGGCCAGCCCTTTAGCAAAATCACGATTTTTTCGTTTTCCGGCCCAACCGCACGGCTCTATTACGGCAATAGTCAGGAATATGTGACGACCGATGGTAGCACCCGCGTCACATTATTTGACATCGACAAAGCCAATCGCGGCACCGCCGTGCATCAAATCCTCAAAGAGGTATACCTGACCGGCAGCCGCGATGCCACCACCCCGCGCACCATGCTGCACTCCATTATTCCCATCACCCGCGCAGGGGGTACTGCACCCGATGCCTTAGCCGAAATTTACATCGATATGAGCCATAGCTGGGATGCGATAAGCCAAAAACTGTTGATCTTTATTGGCGTACTGGTGGGGGTATTTACTTTGCTTATTGTGGTGTTGCTGGTCACCGCCAGCCATGCCGAAGGGGTCATCACCAAGCAGCATGAGGTCAACCTCGAGCTGATTGCCGCCGCCGCTCAGGCCGAGGCACAAAGCCGCGATAAGTCGCAGTTTCTGGCCAGTGTCAGCCATGAGCTGCGTACCCCGCTCAATGCCATTATCGGCTTTTCGGAAATTGTGCGCAACGAAACGAAGGCCACTTTGGCCAAGGTCTATCAAGATTATATCGACGATATTCACGCCTCGGGCAAACATCTGCTCAGCCTGATTAATGATATTCTCGATTTCAGCAAAGCCGAAGCTGGCAAGCTGCAAATCGAATGGGCCGAGACCGACGCCGCCAAGGTGATTCGCAATAGTTTGCGCATGGTGCTGCCACGCGCCGAAACCGCGCAGGTGACGCTGGTCGAGGATATTCCCAACCATCACCTGGTGATCGTGATCGATGCGAAAAAGCTCAAGCAGGTGCTGCTCAACTTGCTCAGCAACTCCGTCAAATTCACGCCCGCCGGTGGCGAAGTGCGCTGCCATGCCTGGAGCGACGTGGTCACCGGTGCGTTGCATATCCAGGTGCGCGACACCGGTATTGGCATTGCACCGAAGGATATTTCACGGGTGATGACGCCGTTTGGTCAGGTAGATTCGGCACTATCGCGCAAATACGAGGGCACTGGCCTGGGGTTACCCCTATCGAAAAAATACGTCGAGTCGATGGGTGGCCAATTCACCATTGAAAGCGAGCCGAATGTCGGCACCAACGTTACCATTATTTTCCCCAAAGTGCCGGTCGGCTGGGGAACGTCGGCTATGAACGATTACGCCTCCACGAAGGATATGAACCATGTCGCACCCGAATCTGAACCCGTCTAGCTTGCGCCGCATCACCATTCCCGAAATCCGCCAACGCAAAGCGGCGGAAAAAATCGTCGTACTCACCGCCTATACCACCCCGATGGCCGCCTTGCTCGATGCGCATTGTGACATGCTGATGGTCGGCGATTCGCTCGGCATGGTGGTCTATGGTTTTGACTCCACCCTGCCCGTCACGCTCGAGATGATGATTGCGCATGGTGCCGCCGTCGTGCGCGGTGCGCGGCGTGCCTGTGTCATTGTCGATATGCCGTTTGGCAGCTACCAGGCCTCGCCCGAGCAGGCCTTCACGAACGCCGCACGGGTGCTGAAAGAAACCGGTGCAGCCTGCGTCAAAATGGAGGGCGGGGCCGAATTGGCCGAGACGATCCGTTTCCTCACCACGCACGGGATTCCGGTCATGGCCCATATTGGCCTGATGCCGCAGCATGTCCATACGGTTGGCGGGTTCAAAACCCAAGGTAAGGACGACGACGCCCGCCGCGCCATTTTGCGCGATGCGCACGCGATCGAGGCCGCCGGTGCATTCGCCGTGGTCATCGAAGGGGTGGTCGAACCGCTCGCGCGCGAAATCACGCAAGCGATCGCGATTCCCACCATCGGTATCGGTGCTTCGGCCGAGTGCGACGGACAAGTGTTGGTAGTCGATGATATGCTCGGGATGTTCGAGCACAGCCCACGCTTTGTGAAAAAATTCGCCAACCTGCGCGAAACCATCACCACCGCTGCGAACAGCTATGCCAGCGAAGTGCGCCGCGGCAAATTTCCAAGTGCGGCGCAATGCTATGGCGTGGTGAACGCTGAGCCGCGGCGCGCCACAAAAAAGAAACGCGGCGGATAAGTATAGTCGTTTGAATTTAACGCTTACTGCCCAGGTGCGCGCGGCGCCCCCACATCCTCGGGCGGGCCCATCGGTGCTGGCTCGGGTACGCCCATGGCTTTGAGGCGGTCTTTCTCGGCCTGGATTTTCTTCAATTCAGCCTCAACTTCATTGAGACGGTTCAAGCGCTCATCGACAAAATAACGCATGAAGTTCAGCTCGCCCTGGCTATAATCTTCCGGGTGCTGCATCACCTGCTCGATGATGGCGAGCGCCTCGCCAAACTCGCCGCGTTGCTCGTGTACAAATGCAGGCAGTTGCTGCGCCCAGATGGGAATGCCACGAATACCGCTTAGCTTTGTGGCCACTGAAAGTGCGCGATCATTATCCTTCATTTTATGCGTCGCAAGGTACGAGGCTTGCACCACCCACCACCATTTTTCTTTCACCCGGCCATCGGTATAGTGGTCGAGGTAATCGATGAGATAACGAATATCCCTCGGGTTCTGCGTCTGCGAGAAGTAATAGGCCGCCATGGCCGGTAAGTAGTTCGACTGATTGTTGAGGCGATCGAGCAACAAAAACCAATGGTAGAGCTTGTTATAGTCATATTTATAAAGCGCCGTGAAGCGGCCATACGTATCGCCGGAATTTTGGATGCTTAAAGCAAGGAAGCGGAAAAAGACCTCCTCATCGCCGAACGATAAGGCACGCACCGCATTCTCGCCAGGCACGTCGGCCACGATCGTCATCTCGGGCGCAATGCTGCGCGTATGCTGCCAAAACCAGACTTGCGCGCCCATCACCAGCGCAATCAGCAATACCGCCAGGCGCATCGCCGGGTCCCGCAGGGCTTGCCGTAACCCAAGCTCACGGCTGCGACTCGTCGCACGAAACATACGCGCCTACCTAAAACTGTTTGCGCTTGAAATCGATCACCGAAGCGATCACCAGCAGCGGGATAAAAATCAACGATTGAATCAGAAATAAACTCACTTCTTCGTAGGATTTCGGTCCATAAATCAGCCAGCTGCTCTTTGCATAAAAATCAAGCCGTGGGGTAACGAGCGCAATCGACTTCATCAGCCACTGCGCCGCCAGATTGATTTCAACATCCTTGAACAGGCTTGTTGTGCTGGTCGTCACCAAAAAAAATCCCATCATGCGCGATAGAGCATACATGGCGAGCGAGGCAAGAACCGTCGCCACCCCACTTTGGATGGTGAGCGCCGCAAAAAGCGCGATCGAAACCACAAGCCATGCCTCAAGCAATAGGCTGACTGACCAGACAAGAAACCCGGTTTGGTTGAGCACCCCCATCACTGCCATGAGGGCGATGGTGGGCAGCACGAGGCAGCTTGCTACCGCCGCAAAGGCAAGCCAGTAGGAGAGTACGAGGCTGGTGCGCGAAATAGGGCGTGACAGCAGCACGTCGATCTCGCGCGCATCGAACGCATTGCGCATATGAAAGCCGATGAACACAATCACCCCGATCATGATAATCACCCGCGCGGCGGCGGCGGTAAAGGCGAGTGTCATCTGCTCGGTTTCAAGCATCGCCGTCGACCCCAGCACGCTTGAGATATAGGCCGAGAGCATGATACCAACCAGCAATCCGAAGAACAAACGATCACGGGTGGCGGTTAGCACAACGTAGCGAATATTACTGAACATGGTGCGCTCGATCTATTTAGGAAAGAGTGGGCGCGGATCGGTAACAAATTTCTCGTAGACCTTGCGGTCCGCCGTACTTGAGCTACCATCCGGATTGACGATCGTCGCCTTGATGAAAATAATCAGCTCACGCTTACTCGCATCCTCCGAGCGGCTTTTGAACAGATTACCAAACACCGGCACTTCGCCCAGGCCCGGCACGCCATCGACCTGATTGCGGGTGGCGTCTTCCATCAAGCCGCCAATAACCATCACACTGCCGCTGCTGACTTTCATCACCGAATCGAGCTCACGCACCTCGATGATCGGGTAAATGCTCAACGGCGTTACCGGGTTGGCCGTAGTGCCAACGACACGCGTCAATGTCGGGCGCACATTGAGCGTTACCTCCTGCGAATCCAGGTTAATAGCGGGAAGAATATTCAAGATGATGCCGATCGGAACCGAATTCGGCTCGCAGTTCGTGGTGCCGGGAATAATCACCGGCGGTGTACCTGCAACGGTGGTGGCCGCAGTGGTCCTGCAATCAAAAAATACTTCGTTGCGGGCAAAGGTCAGCACCGCTTGCTGATTATTGATCGCCGACAACCGCGGGCTCGACAAGGTGCGCGTGGTGCCAAAGCGCTGGGTGGCCCGCAAAATCACATTTAGCCCGTCGCCATTAACGCCAAACGCCACCGAGTTAGCTGACGGTGCGCCGAGCGGCGTTCTTAAATTTGGCCCACCCTGGATCGACGCGGTGTACGAGCCAAGGCGTAAATAATCGGGATTCACCCCACCAATGACGCTGTTCCAATCGACACCCGAGAGGAACTGATCGGCAAGCGATACTTCCACAATTTTTGCCTCGATCAACACTTGCGCCGAGGAATTACGCGACATGAGTTTCAAAAATCGGCTGATCATTTCGTGCTGCGCTTCGGTCGCATTGGCCGATAAAATACCCGCCTGGCGGTTAATCACAATCGAGCCGGAACCGCCATTCTCACCATTGCCCGAGGGAGCCGCCGCATTACCCGCTTGCCCTTCGCCAAAGCTTGGCGTGTTAGCAACAATCTCTGTCACCGATGCTTCAAGCGCCGACCACATATCGCTTTCAGCCTTGGATTCAATGCTGCTGCTGGTGCCGCTTTCGCCCACATTGCCGCCAGTAACGCCGCCTTCGCTACCCGAGCCACCACCACTATCCGAACCACCGCCACCGCCACTGCTACCACCACCGAGAATGCTGGTCGAGATATTGAAGCCCGAGTTACTCGAACGCACGAGGTTAAGAAAATCGAGCGAGTAGTTTTTGATGTAGGGCAGGTCGCGCTCGACGCGGATTGAGCTGCCATTGACGCTGTAACGTAAGCCGCCGAGGGTCGCGATGCGCTCGATCACCTCGTTAAACGGGCGGTTGGTCGCGCGTAGGTTGATTCCGCCCTTGTCGAGCCCCGCCCCCACTTCAATATCGACATTGGCTAAGCGACCAAGCTCGAACAATACGTCGCGCAAGGGTACATCATCCGTCACCGCGAGGGTAACAAGCTTGGTGTTGGCAACCTTGGGAGCGCGGGGTGCGGCGAGTACCTGCGCCACATCCGGAATCGGTGGCGCACCGAGCGCCACGCTGACCTTGGGCTCGGCATCGCTTTTGGCCGCCTCTTTATCGATTTTACCTAAATCACGAAAATCGTCGACCGTGAGGCCCTGCTGGCGGTCAATCACATCGGTCGTTTCGCCTTTTTTGGGAACAAACGAGTCAAGAAACGTGCATGCCTGAAGCGGCATTAAGCAGATGCCTAAGGCCACCCATGATGCAAGGCTACGAAATGAGCGCATAGGACCCCGTGAGCGTACGTCTCTTCTATAGGTAGTAGCAATAGCACGGTTTGACCACAAGCCCTTTGTGGTGACATGTGAGTAACATTGAAGCTTGGTGTGATCGATTACGGCGCAATCCCCAATAGCCCATAGAGTTGCCAAAACCCATACGCGGTTTGCGGGGCAACCACACACGCTAAAAGGGAAATCACTAAGGCGGGGCCGAAGGGAAAACGCTCGCCTTTGCCCGCAAGCCGCCAGGCCAGGCCGCACAGAATACCAAGCACGCCCGAGAAAAATAAGTACGGCACGAAGCTTGGCCAATGCGCAAGCCAGATACCAACCACAAATAACAGCTTCACATCCCCCATGCCTAAGCCGTCTTTGTTGCGTAAATAGAGAAAGCCGTATTTTAGAGTAAGGCCAATGCCAAGCCCGATGAAGGCGGCAATGATGACGCTCGTGGGTTCAGTGCCAAGGGTATAGTGATAGATGACCCCGAGAATAATCATCACGATCTGCGCCTCATCGAGAATGAGATAATGCTCGAGATCCGTGACAATGATCGCGACAATGCACCACCATAGGCCAACGAGCGCATAGGCCTCGAGCGTGAAGCCAAAGCGCATGAGCATCACCACACCGCCGAGCGCGCAGGCGAGTTCCGTCAGCGGGTAGCGGATGCTGATCGGTGTTTTGCAATAGCGGCATTTTCTGCGCGCAAGAAGCCATGAGAGGACGGGGATTAAATCGATTACCCGGAGTGGTTGGCTGCAGCTAGCGCAGCGCGAGCGGGTCATCCCGATTGCTTCATCACGCGGCAGCCGGTAAGTAATCAGCGTAATAAACGAGCCAATCGAAGCCCCAACACAGGCTATAAGCAGCCACAAAATCATTGAATAATCCATTATCTTAAGCCGCTTAGGATTTGAATGACGCTTCGAGGTTGCGTTATCCACAGCTTCATGGCAAAACTGCGGCACCCACTATATGTAGCATTGCATGGCAGTCTTCGTTGCAATGCAATACTAAAACCGTAGTCACGTTAGCGCCAAGCTGACGGATAAAGCAAAACAAAAACGCATCAGGCTAAATTGTCGTGAGTAACTTCGTCGCCATCGCCAACGATCATGCCGGGCTTGCATTGAAAATCATGCTGCTCGATCAAATCGTTGCGTGCGGGTTCGCACCGCTCGACCTTGGCACGAACAGCGCCGACTCGGTCGATTACCCGGATTATGGCGACGCGCTTGCCAAAGCGGTGGCAGAGAGTCGCGCGCTATTCGGTATCGCTATTTGCGGCTCAGGCATTGGCATTTCCATCGCCGCCAATCGCCATGCGGGGATCCGCGCCGCGCTGTGCAGCTCGGGCCTCGCCGCCGAATTATCGCGTCAACATAACGACGCCAATGTGCTCTGCCTCGGCGCGCGATTGATTGGCGAAGCCGAAGCGCGCGAATGCGTGCAGCGCTTTTTAACAACATCATTTGAAGGCGGGCGGCATGACGCGCGCGTCAAAAAATTAGGGTAACCATTCGCTATTCACCACTCACCATTCATGGATATAAAAATGACCAACGCTGTACGCAAACTCGAGGAACCGATGACCACTAGCACTACCGCCTATTTCACTGCGCCGCTTTCACAAGCTGATAAGGATGTGTTCGCAGCCATGCAGAAGGAGCTGGGCCGCCAGCAGCATCAGGTCGAGCTGATTGCCTCGGAAAATATTGTGAGCCGCGCGGTGATCGACGCGCAAGGCTCCGTGCTCACCAACAAATACGCCGAAGGCTATCCCGGCAAACGCTATTACGGTGGCTGCGAATTTGTCGATGTGATCGAGCAATTGGCGATCGACCGCGCCAAAAAACTATTCGGCTGTAGCTTCGCCAACGTACAGCCAAACTCAGGCAGCCAAGCAAATCAGGGCGTGTTCAACGCGCTCATCCAACCAGGTGATACCATCATGGGCCAGTCGCTCGCCGCCGGTGGTCACCTCACCCATGGCGCATCTGTCAACCAATCCGGCAAAATCTATCACGCCGTCCAATATGGCGTGCGCGAAGACACCCACTTGCTCGATTACGATGCGATCGAGAAAATGGCCGTCGAGTGCAAACCCAAGCTGATTATTGCGGGTTTCTCGGCCTATCCACGGGTGATCGACTGGGCGCGCTTCCGCCAGATTGCCGATAAAGTCGGCGCCTATTTCATGGTCGACATGGCGCATATCGCGGGCCTCGTCGCCGGTGGCTCCTACCCCTCGCCACTGCCGCACGCGCATGTCGTCACCACCACCACGCACAAAACCCTGCGCGGCCCACGCGGGGGCATGATTCTGAGTAATTGCCCCGAGTTGGTCGTCGGCAAAACGCCGATGGGCAAAGACCAAACACTCGAGATGGCCATCAACTCCGCCATTTTCCCCGGCATTCAAGGCGGGCCGCTGATGCATGTGATCGCCGGCAAGGCAGTGGCCTATGGCGAAGCGCTGCAACCAAGCTTCAAGGCTTACGCGCAAGCGATTGTCGATAACGCGCGCAGCCTTGCCGCGGTGCTCAAAAACCGCGGGCTGAATATTGTGTCGGGCGGCACGGATAACCACCTCGTGCTCGTCGATCTGCGCCCGAAAAACCTCACCGGTAAGCTGGCTGAAGCAAGCTTGGAGCGCGCAGGCCTCACCTGCAACAAAAACGCGATTCCGTTTGATCCGGCGTCCCCGTTTGTCACCTCCGGCATTCGCCTTGGCACCCCCGCTGGCACCACGCGCGGCTTCGGCAAAGCGGAGTTTGAGTTGATTGGCAATCTCATCGGCGATGTGCTCGATGGGCTTTCGAAAAATCCCGAATCGCCGGAAGCCAATGCCGCCCTCGAAGCTGCCACCAAACTCAAGGTCCGTGCGCTGACGGATCGTTTTCCGATTTATGGATAGGGAGTATTCGGTATTTGGTATTTAGTAAATAGTGAAGGCCACGAAATAACGCGATGCTCATACCGTGCGAGGCTTGCTCTGTGCTTTTTCTCACTTACTAAATACCACATACTAAATACCAAATACTTACAGGTAGTCACATGAGATGTCCCTTTTGTAACCACGAAGACACGCAAGTGAAGGATTCGCGGCCAAGCGAGGATGGCTCGTCGATCCGTCGCCGCCGCTTTTGCCCGGCATGCAATTCGCGCTTCACCACGTTCGAGCGGGTGCAGCTGCGCGAGCTGACAGTGGTCAAAACCAACGGCGAAAAACGCCCGTTTGACCGCGATAAAATTACCCGCTCCATGTCCATCGCCCTGCGTAAACGCCCGGTGGATGCCGATGCGGTCGAAATGGCCATCAACCGTATGGTGCAAAAGCTTGAATCCGAAGGCGAGAGCGACATCCCCACCCGCCGCATCGGCGCGCTGGTGATGGAGGAGCTGAAAAAACTCGATGCCGTCGCCTATATCCGCTACGCCAGTGTGTATCGCGATTTCGGCGAAGCGAAGGATTTCGAGAGCTTTGTTGAGAAGCTTTAGATGCGCGCAAGCGCGAGGGGGCGAAGACGCCCCCGCTACCGCTCCCCCTCGTTCGCTTCGCTCCGGCTCGCCATGGGAGGCTACGCGGGGATCGTAACTAAACGATGGTGCTTATGACTGCTACCGACCCTTCTTTCCTCGCCCACGCCACGCGCCTTGCCGCCCGCGGCCTTGGCCGCACCTGGCCGAACCCCAGCGTGGGGTGTGTGCTGGTGAAAAATGGCGTGGTGATTGCCGCTGCCCGCACCAACGATGGTGGTCGCCCGCATGCGGAAACCGCAGCGCTGGCAATGGCGGGTGATGCGGCACGCGGTGCCACCGCCTATGTGACACTTGAGCCGTGCGCCCATCACGGCCACACCCCGCCCTGCGCACAGGCCTTGATTGATGCGGGCATCGTAAGGGTGGTGATTGGCGATGAGGACCCCGACCCACGCGTATCCGGCAGAGGAATCGCCATGCTCGAAGCGGCGGGTATTGAGGTGTCACCACTCACCACTCACCACTCACAACTCACGACTGTAAACCGCGGCTTCTTCCGCCGCATCACCCATGGCCTTCCCTATATGGCGATGAAGCTAGCCACCAGCACCGACCATTTCATGGCGCGCGGCGATGGCGGCGGGCAGTGGCTCACGGGTGAATTGGCGCGTGCACATGGCCATCTTCTACGCGCGCAGTTCGATTGTATCGTCACTGGCATCGGCACCGTGCTCGCTGATAATCCGCAGCTGACGGTGCGCCCGCCGATCGCTGCCCACCCGCGCCTCGTGCGCGTGGTGTGCGATCGTCATCTGCGTTTGCCGCTTCGTAGCCACCTTGTCACCAGCGCTCAAAAGCATCCCACATGGCTCATCACCAGCGCCGAAGCGGTCGAGCATCACGCCAGTCACGCCACCGAACTGCGCGAAGCGGGCGTGGTGTTTCTGGTGGTCGAGGATGCGCAGCTTGCACCGATTACCATCCTACACGCTCTCGCCAGCGAAGGCATCACCCGCGCGCTGATCGAGGCTGGGCCTCAATTATCAACCGCGTTTCTGGCAGCAGGCATGGTCGAAACCCTGCATTGCTACCGCGCGCCGATGCTACTTGGAAATGCTGGCAAATCGCCAATGGATGCACTACAACCCACCCTCGCCCACGCGGTGCCAAGTGATACGCGCATGCTGGGCGACGATACCTACGAACGTTACGAGCTGTGCTAGATGTTTACTGGACTCATCAAAACCCAAGGCACCATCCGCCGCGTCGATCAGCGCGGCGACTGCATGGTCACAATCGCGCTGCGCGAGCCGTTTGCGATTGCGGTCGGTGATTCGATCTGCTGCCAGGGCATTTGCCTCACCGCGGTAAAAGTGAGCGATAACGAATTCAAAGTCTCGCTTTCGGCCGAGACCATGAATCGCAGCACCGCCAAGCATTGGGCCGTCGGCACTGTCCTTAATATCGAGCCATCGCTCGCCGTGGGTGACGCCCTGGGCGGGCATTTTGTCAGCGGCCATGTCGATGGGGTGGCTCGCGCCATCGCTGCCGAAAAAAATGGTGACTCAACGATCTGGGAATTTGAAGTGCCGCCACATCTGGCCAAATTCATTGCGCCCAAAGGCTCGGTCACACTCGATGGCGTCTCGCTGACGGTGAATCAGGTGAAGGATTCAGGATTCGGGATTCGGGATTCAGGGAAGCAAGAAAGCACACCGATATCGCATCCGCTTGCAAGCGAAGTGCCTACCCTTGGTATGTTGCATGAGACAAGGGCTTCCCTAAATCCCGAATCCCGAATCCTGAATCCTAGCTTCACCGTCAACATCATTCCTCACACTGCGAAGGTGACGAGCTTTGCGAACCTCAACGTGGGCGCGGATGTAAATCTTGAAATCGATATGCTCGCGCGGTATGTGGCGCGGTTGGCGGGTAACAAGTAATGGTTAGTGTAAAAAATAAAACCACTTTATGCGAGACAAGCGCTAGGAATGCCCGCGCGCAAGGAGGGAGTGTAGCCTTACTACATGACCGACTGAGCACGGACATGACACCGCGATTGGCCGCAGAAAGGGTTTTATGAAGCTCTCGCCCATCGAAGAGATCATCGCCGAAACCAAAGCCGGCCGCATGGTCATTCTGGTCGATGACGAAGACCGCGAAAACGAGGGTGACCTGGTGATCCCCGCCCAGTTTTGCGATGCGGCGGCAGTCAACTTCATGGCCAAGCATGCGCGCGGCCTCATTTGCTTGGCACTCGAAAAATCGCAGGTCGAGCGCTTGGGGCTGCCCCCCATGGCGCGGCATAATGCGAGCCGCCATGCGACGGCTTTTACCGTTTCGATCGAGGCGCGCGAGGGGGTGACGACCGGCATTTCCGCGGCCGACCGCGCCCGCACCATTGCCGCGGCGAGCAACCCACAGGCGCATGCGGGCGATATTGCCTCCCCCGGCCATATTTTTCCGCTGGAGGCGCGCGAGGGCGGCGTGCTCGTACGCGCCGGTCATACCGAGGCAGGGGTTGATATTGCACGCCTCGCCGGGGTGACCCCCGCCGGGGTGATTTGCGAAATTATGAACGACGACGGCAGCATGGCACGTCTACCCGAGCTGCTTGCTTTCGCGAAAACCCATGGTCTTAAGATCGGGACGATTGCAGATTTAATCGCCTATCGCCGCCGCTTTGAAAAACTGGTCACACGCATCGTTGAGAGCACCATTACCACCCGCATTGCCGGTGAGTTTCGCTGCATCGCCTATGCGCAAAGCCCCGGCTATGCCGAGCATATTGCACTCATAAAAAATCGAATTGCGGGCAGTGGCCCAACCCTCGTGCGTATGCATGCGTTTGATCTGCTGCATGATGTGCTGGGCGATACCTCGCACGGTAAGGCCGGCATATTGCACGAAGCCATGCAGATGATCGATGCAGCGGGCAACGGCGTGATCGTGCTATTGCGCGAGCCACGACCGACTGCCGCAAGTGACGGGATCAAGCTGCAGTTGGGCGAAGAACCCGCCTCGCCCATTTTGCGCGATTACGGGATTGGTGCACAAATTTTGCTCGACCTCGGGGTGCGCGCCATGACGCTACTCACCAACTCACCGAAAATGATTGTGGGGCTTGAAGGTTATGGGTTAGAAGTCAGCGGCCATTTACCCATTAAGGTCGAATGAATACATGAAACCTATCCTGCTCATCGTTGCCCCCTACTATCAGGCCATCAGCGAAATGCTGATCAGCGGCGCGACCAGTGCGATCTATGCCTCAGGCCATACGGCGGAGATGATTACCGTACCCGGTGCACTCGAAATCCCAGGCGCAATTGCGATGGCCGCGAAAAGCGGTCGCTACGCAGGCTATGTCGCGCTTGGCTGCGTTATCCGCGGCGAGACCTATCATTTTGAGGTGGTGGCGAACGAATCCGCGCGCGGGTTACAACAGCTTGCTCTCACTCACCAGGCGGCGATCGGGAACGGCATTCTCACCGTCGAAACGATGGATCAGGCGCTCGCTCGCGCCGATATCGCGCAGGGCAACAAGGGCGGCGAAGCGGCGCGTGCCTGCCTGCGCATGCTCGAGATTCACAGCCTTTTCGGATTGGATGTTTCATGACCACCCCTCGCCCCTCACTGATGCGCAAACGTGCCGCCCGGCTGGCCGCCGTGCAAGCCATGTATTCCGAGGCGCTGATCGAAAAAAGCACGCTGCCGGCACTATTAGTGCAGCAAATTTTGCAATCCTGGGCCGAGAGTCGCAGCAATAATACGGATGATTTACCGCATGCATCGCAGCCGGAAATGGCGCTACTCAATCGGCTGGTCGAAACCGCGCAGCGCGAACGCGCGCGCATCGAGGCGAGCATTGCTGCGCATATTTTACCGAGCTGGAGCCGCACGCGCATGAGCCTGCCGCTCGTCTCGTTGCTTGAGGTATTTGCCGCGGAGGTCATTGCGTATCCCACGCGCGGCGCCGCAACTTTGATCGATGAATATACCCATGTCGCCACCCAACTGGTGAGCGATGAAGAGCTTGGCTACGCCCATAAAGCCTTCAACCTGCTGCTGGCTGATTTGCGCCCCAACGCGGCGTAACGAATGCGCGAGCATGATCGCATCGCCCGTTTTTTTGCACCGCTGAGCGACGGTGAACCCGGCAGTTTTCATTTAAGTGATGATGCCGCAATGCTTACGCCACCCAGTGGCCAGCAGATCATCATCACCAGCGATAGCGTGATCGAAACCATCCATGTTATGGCCGGGGCGACCCCAGAACAGTTCGCGCAGAAACTGATGCGGCGTAATCTCTCCGACCTCGCCGCGATGGGCGCAACGCCCTGGCGCTACTTGCTTAATCTGCACACACTGACGGGCTTATCCGAGCACTGGTTCGCTGCGTTTTCAACAACCCTGGCCGAGTTGCAACAGCAGTTTGGGCTTACGCTGATTGGCGGGGATTCAACCTCGGGCGCGCAGCATATCCACACCACCATGACCTGCATCGGGCTGATCGATGCTGCACCGCTACGCCGCAATGGCGCCAATATCGGCGATGATCTTTATGTGAGCGGTACCATCGGCGATGCGGCATTTGCACTTTCGTTGCTGCAGCAAAATCTGGCCGCAGGTGAAGCACTCGCCGCGCGTTATCACTGCCCCGAACCACGGCTGGCACTTGGTCTCGCCTTGCGTGGTATCGCCACGAGCTGCATCGATATCTCGGATGGGTTGCTGGCCGATATCGCCCATATCACGAAGGCAAGCGGCGTGGGTGCCATCATTCAGCGCGCGGCGATTCCCCTAAGCCCAATTCTTTGCGCGCAGGTGACGGATGACATAGGTGCCTGGCGCTTCGCACTCTATGGCGGCGATGATTACGAGCTAGGCTTCACCGCCCCCCCCCATCACCGCGCCACGATCGAAGCGTTAGGAAAACGACTCAACCTGCCACTCACGCGCATCGGTAGCATGGTCGCGGGTGGTGGGGTCACGCTCATGGGCGAGAATGGCCTCCCTTTGCCCATCACGCAGCACGGCTGGCAGCATGATTAACGGCCGCGATTGCGATCCGACAAGCCACGACTGGCGGGGCTATTAAAGCGCCCGATATTGCCGAGCATCTGCTCGAAGAAGCCGAGGTTCTGGCCCTCCGTCGGGGTGGTTTTACTCACCAACTTGATGGGCTTGCCCTCTTCTTTACTATAGCGCGCCACATCGACCACGCGCTTGTCGCGATCAAAGCGGATGGCGCTAACGAATTGCTCCGTTACCTCGGGCGCAAAAATGCCGACCCGCTCTTGTTTTTGGGTAATGTAATACCAGGTTTCATCCCCAAAATTCGAGATCGTGGTCGGCGTCCCAAGCAACGCCGCAACATCTTCGCTGGTGGTTTGGCCCGCCACAATTTGCTCAAAACTCTCGGCCTCAAGCGCTTGACCGCGCGTATCGGTGATGGGCGAACAGCTTGCCAGCATCATCGCAATGCTGATAGAAAGAAGTACACGTACGCGCCATGGAGTCATAAATGCTGTTTGCCTTACGCCGGTGGTTGATGCCACGCCCACCCGAAGCGGTGAACGCCACCTATATAGCACTTGTCAAACGCGCGCGACATCCCTTTTTCTATGCCGCACTTCAGGTACCCGATACGCTGGATGGGCGCTTTGAACTGATCGTGCTGCATTTGTTTTTGCTCGAGCATCGGTTAGTGGCCACAAGCGGCCCACTTGCGCCGCATATGAATACACTCACCTCCAAAGAAAATCAGGTATTTGCCCAACAACTCAGCGAGGTTTTCATCAGCGATATGGATCGTTCGCTGCGCGAGCTTGGCGTCGCCGATACGGGAGTGAGCAAACGCATCAAAAAAATGGGCAAGGCCTATCATGGCCGCTTGCAAGCGTATGCCGTAGCACTTCATGAGCCGAATACGCTGCGGGCTGCCCTCGCGCGCAATCTTTATGGTACGGTTGCCGAAGGTGATGTGGCCGCACTCAGCACCCTCGCCGATTATGTCACCGCCAATGTTGCGGCGTTGGCGCATGCCGATAGCGCGATCATTCTCGCCGGTCAGTATCATTGGCCAGAAATCGAAACACTATCCGCCAGCGCGAGCGCCGCTTAATCGCCGATCGATGATTCCTCAGGCAGTGGCGCATCGAAGGCTTGAAGCGCCTCGCGACTGATGCTGGCATCCTGCGCAATCAGCTGCGCCACAAACGTGCTCGATGGGCGACGCAGCAACGGGCGCGACGACTTAGGAAGCTGAGGTGGCAAAGCGGCAATATGGCTGGGTGTGAGCACCGCACTGGGCAATTGTGGCCGCGCCGCGTAAGCCGCCGCCGCCGCAAGCACCGTGTGCGAGGTTACTGCCGCTGCCTGGCGCGGTGGCGCGGCAACCGAGGGCAATACCTCAACGGGTGAGGTAGGAAACAGCATGACACACCAGCCTAGCGTTGTTATTTTTCTATATTTTAACCGCAGTATAGCACAAAACGTGGCCAATGGCCAGCAACCGACAAGCATATGTTTATTATGATAAAAATTTTGGTCGATGGATTGTCATAAATCTTTCATTTTACTTATGCGGATAACGGCTCTAGCACCATTTCATGAAAAAAATTCTCATTTCCTGGGTGGTATGCGTCCTTGGTCTCGTGGCGCTTCTGGTGTGGCTTGGCAGTGATTTCACCAAGCGAAATAAAACCAGCGAGGGGCCACCGATTCAAGCCGAATTCGTTCTTCAAGGCGGTGACGGCAAACTGGTTCGCGCCAGCGACCTGCGTGGCAAATATTTGCTGGTCTATTTTGGGTTCACCCACTGCCCGGATATTTGCCCAACCACCTTGCTGCTGATGAACAACGCACTGACGCAATTAGGTAAAAAATCGAGCCAGATTCAACCCATCTTCATCAGCGTCGATCCCAAGCGCGACACGCCCAAGCTTGCTGCTGATTACGCACGCCATTTCTCGCCGTCGATCCTTGGCTTAAGCGGTACGCCCGAGCAAGTCAAACAGGCGGCGGATAGTTTTAAGGTCTATTACAGTGAGGTGAAAGAAGAGAACTCCGCAGTCGATTATGTCGTCGACCACTCGGGATTTATTTACCTGATGGGTCCGGATGGTGCGTATGTCGGCCATTTCCCCAGCACCATTTCGGAAGCCGAACTCAGCCAGGAGCTTACGCGTTATGTCCGTTAACATCATGCCATGGTTCATTGCGGTAGCAATGCTTGTCGTTGGCGTATCATCAGCACCCCGCGCTGCCGACAATGCAACCATCACCTTCAGCGACCTTCGGATTGAGGCATCGGCAGCACCGGTGGCGGTGGCGTACTTCACGGCGCAAACCACGCGCGATGATCGCATCACCCATCTGACGTCCGAATGCTGTAAGGCGGTCGAGCTGCATCGCAACGAACGCCGCGATGACGGCGTGATGCGCATGCGCAAGATGGACGGGCTTGCACTTAACCAAAAGGTAGCGCTACGCGTGCAGCCATCTGCGCGCGGGGGAGACGCGAAGCTGGGTCTGCATGTCATGCTGATTGGGATCAAGGCGCCACTCACCGCAGGTGCGCAAGTACCCATCACCGTGCATTTTGAGAAATCACCGCCGCAAACCCTCGCCTTTCCGGTGATGGATCGGGCAAGTGCGAGCAACTCTACCGACCCCCACGCGCATCACTAGGCGCGGGTCCACTTGGAATAGAATCCATAGCGCAATAAAACCTGTTTCATCCCAGGTGGCTTTGCGCTAGGCTATCATGCAACCCAATTCACCCCTTTGATGGTTGCCGGCGCTATGGTCTCAAAAAACTATCCCCCCATGACCAAACGCCGCGGGCTGATGTTTGTTCTCTCCTCGCCTTCCGGTGCCGGAAAAACCACCTTGTCGCGACGCCTGCTTGAAAGCGAAGAGGGCGTTGCCATGTCGGTATCCGTCACCACCCGGCCGATGCGCCCGGGCGAGGTTGATGGCCGCGATTACTTTTTTATCGATGATGCCCGTTATGCGCGCATGGTCGAAAACGGCGAGCTGCTCGAGCACGCAACGGTGTTTGATTACCGCTACGGCACCCCCAAACAGCAAGTGATGGCCGCGCTCGATTCCGGGCGCGACGTGTTGTTCGATATCGACTGGCAAGGCACCCGCCAGCTTGCACAATCCTGCCGGGCGGATCTGGTCAGCGTCTTTATTTTACCCCCCACCCTCGATGAACTCGAGCGTCGCTTGCGCTCACGCGCGCAGGATAGCGACGCGGTGGTGAGAAAACGCATGGCGAAAGCGACTGAGGAAATCTCGCATTGGGAAGAATACGATTACGTCGTCGTGAACGAAGACCTCGACAAAGCGATGGCACATATCCAGCGCATCTTGCATGCCGAGCGTTTCAAACGCTGGCGGCAGCTAGATATTGCCGGGTTCGTCGCGCATTTGTGTAAGCGCGCGGGCTAGCCGGGCGAACATCGCAAGGTCACACGCTTCGGCGCGTAACGTCGGGTCAATATCTGCTTTCGCACAGAGGGCGAGCGCATCCACCCCAAGCGCTTTCAGCGACTGACGCAACATTTTTCGCCGATGATTGAACGCCGACGCCACCACTGCCTCGAGTGGTTTAAGCGGCACATCAAGGCGCGGGGTGGGGAGCATGCGCGCGCGCAAAATCGCCGAAGTTACTTTCGGTGGCGGGGTGAAAGCGCTCGCCGGCACATCAAATAAAATCGCCGCATCGGTGAGCTGTTGCATCAAGAGCGATAGGCGGCCATAGGCATCATCGCCGACCTCGGCCACCATGCGCTCGGCTACTTCTTTTTGCAGCATCACCGTAAAGCCGGTGAGCAGCGACGGCCCATGTTTTGCCACCGCCTGCAGCCAATCGACAATCAGCTGCGTACCCACATTATACGGCAAATTGGCGATGATACTGCGCGGGCCGTCCCCTAGTGTCGCAAGGTCACTATCGAGCGCGTCCGCTTCGAGAATGGTAAGCTTACCAGGATAGATTGCCTGCAACGGCGTAAGAGCTGCGATGCAGCGGGCGTCTTTCTCGATGACGGTGAGGTGGCGGGGATTGGCGGCTAAAATCGCACGGGTCAGACCACCAGGGCCCGGGCCAATTTCAATGATATGTTGATCCGAAATATCCCCTGCTGCGCGGACAATTTTTGCCAGCAAATTCGTATCGAGCAGGAAATGCTGCCCAAGGGATTTCTTAGCCCATAGGCCGTGGGTTTCGATTACCTCGCGTAAGGGCAAAAGGGCGGTGCTCACTCCTTCATACCCTTCACATCGATAAAGGCATCGCGGCGTAAATTGCGCAGCAATTTTTGCGCCTCGAGATCGAGTTTTTCGGTAAATAATTGCTGACGGATGGAATCGGCATCGGGCAAATTACCCGCCGTTGGCTCAATCTTTTCGCACAGCATAATGAGGCGTGGCCCGGTGGGCGAGGCAAGCGGCGGGCTTATATCCCCCACTTCAAGTTTATCCAAAAGCTCGCGCTGCGGCGGCGATAGCGCAGCAAAAGTAGTGCGCACGAAACTAGCTTCGCTTGGTAGCACCACCGCGGGCAGCGCGTCGCTTTCGCAGTCGCCAGGGTTGGCACGTAACTCTGCAATCGCCTCCTTCACGCGTGCCACGGCGCTAGCATCCGTCGTTGACGGAGCGTTGATTTGTATTTGTTTGAGGTAATATTCGGTATTTTCCGCTTGCTTGGATGCGGTTTGACGCGACAATAGCTGAATGATCTGAATCGATTTTGCCGAAGGGATCGGTGCAGCAACCTCGCCGTTTTTCAAGGAGCGCAAGCGCTCCTCGAGTGCCGGTGGCAAGGTTTTTTCGAGAACCGCAAGCGGGGGGTTAAACTGCACCGGCAGCTGCTTTTTATAGCGCGCGGCAACATTTGCCATCGCCTCGCCGGCGTTCAATTCGGCCAGCATCGCCTCGACACTGCGGGTGAGAAGGGCTTCATTTTTTTTATCCCCACGCGTAATTTCGATACCTTGAATGGTCAGCATCGCCTCGCCCGGGGCATTGGCAGCGGCCTTGCGCGCACGCTCCACTTCGTCGCTCGCAATGCTTACGTTGCGGCGCAATTTACGCTGCACCACTTTGTTCCATGCCAACTGTGCACGCAGCTGATTTTCAAACGAGCGCATCGATAAGTTGTTGCTGGTAATAAAACTACGCAACGATTCCTTGCCGTCGCTACGCGGCCCGAGCGAGTCGATCGCTTTTTTTAACTCTTCGTCACTCACGACGAGGGATTGATTTTTGGCCTCTTGCAGCTGCAGGGTTTCATCGATCAGCGCTTGAATAATCCGTGGGGTAATCGCCCGCCGATTTTCCTCAGTCGCGGGAATAGAGGCCGTGGCCATCAGCAAATCGCGGCGTTCGCGCACATCGGTGGTGGTGATGACCTGATCGCCGACAATGGCGGCAATGCCAACCGATTCAGCATGTGCGGGGGCGTGCACCCCAAGCGTCATCAGCAGGGTGATGACGACGACACGGCACGCGATCGGCAAACGACAGAAATTACTGACCACCGAACTCTCCCAGATTTTTGAAGGCCACACGGAACATAAACTCGGTTGAAGGTGCAATATCACGATCGCGCGCATAAACACGTAAACTTTCGAGCATAATATTGAAACATTCATTTTTGAAAATGATGCCGCCATTCGCCGTTACCATCTGGTCGATCTCAAAGTCGCGCCGAACCCCACCATAAATACTCCACTGCTCAGTGATGGGCAGCGTCGCGTTGATAATTCCTTCCTTGCTATCAGCCAAAAAGCGGTTGTTGCGTAAGGTGCGATAAGAACTGCTAAACGTCAACCATGGTTTGGAAAAACCGAGCTCAATCTCGCTGCGGTTGAGCGACACATTTTCACTATCAAGCCCAAAGCGATACGCCAGCGTGAACGGGTTATACGCCGCGCTCACCCGCCCGATATAATCCGAGAATTGCTCGCCTGCACGCGTCGAATTAGGAAACGGCGTATCACTCGATACGTTGTAACTTTGGCCGAACAAACCGCTAAGTGCGAGACCTTGCGCGTCGTAATAATGCGAGCGCAGGCCGTAAGCCACGCGTGATCCGTCGTCGTATAAATCAATCCCTGGCAGTCGCTCCAGACTAAAAATATTAGTATCGCTCAGCTCGAGCAAACGACTATCTTCATTCGAAATCGAGGAACGATTGCCACTCGAGGTTTGCGCTACCCCAAGAACGATCGGCTCCACCAGCAACGAACCCTGACCAATCGGACGAATCAGCGGGTAACGCCATTCGAGCGAGGCTTGCGGCAAGGTGCGCACGGTGGTGCCATCGAAATTATTCACCACCGCGCTGCTATCGCTCGTATCATAGAAATCCTGGCGTAGATTGACACTGGCGGTAAGCACTTGCCCACCCTCGGTGACATGGCCGAGTGTCGCCCCCGGGGTGACCGAAAGCCGCGCCTGATCGACCCCGCGTTCGCGGGTGAGCAACTGCGCATCGCCAGCGATATGGTAGCGCACCCCGTTTGCATCCGCCGGGGTTTCGTAGTAGGCTTGCAGCACCGGCAGGGCCAGCGGAATGGTATCCTGATCATCAATGTTACGCAGGCCTTGAATGCTTAAGCCCTGCAAGCTCGCAAAATTACGGCCATCGACCCGCTCGACATAGGCCCGGCTGAACAATGCCTGCTGATCGCCAAAGCCATAGCGGCGCAAATAAGTGTCATCGCTCGCGCGCTTGATATCAAAACCGATATAGGTTTTGTCGGCAACGGCTTCATCACCTTGCGCAAAAATATGCCCGCGCAGCTCGCGGCCATCGACCAGCGCACCGGCGCTGTTGCGGTCGCGGGGGTTGGTGATGGAGCCTTGAATATTATACGCCCCCGCATTACGCTGCTGGTTATAGTCAAACTGCAGCAGCGGTCCTTCGGAAGTAGTAATCCACGGCGTCAGAGTAAGGTCTTTATCCTCAGAAATCCGCCAGTAATAGGGCGCTTTTATCACCGAACCGAAGAAAGGGTTGGTGGTATAGGAAGGGAGAAAAAATCCACTTTTGCCGCGCGCATCCGGTGTCGGGTGCGATAAATACGGCGTATAAAATACCGGGTAGCCAAACATTTCTAAAAACGCATCGCTATAGGTCACCCGCTCATCCACATTATCGACCGTCGCCGATTTCGCGTTCATTTGCCAAAAGGGCGCCGCGGTCGCGCACAGATTGCACGGCGTGTAGGCCGCCGATTTCAGCTTGGTCACATGCGAGTTGACTTTAATCGCGCGGTTAGCGGCCAGCACCGAGTTGTCGGCAAAGCGGGCTTTGAAATCATCGATTACAGCGCGTTTCATCGCGTCTTTTAGTTCGGCATGGTCGGCAAAATACACATCGCCCGACGGCTGCAGCACCGTGACGTTCCCTTCGGCCAGCACCTTATCGGTTTTCTGGTAATAGGTAATCTGGTCGGCAGTAAGAATCGAGTCGCCCTGCATCACCTCAACATGACCACGCGCAATCACGATCCCGCTTGGCTCATCGGCGGCCATCTCGTCGGCGGTGATGGTCACCGGTGCTTCACGGTCAGGCTTCGTGAGATTGATCTGAGTAGCGGGCAAGGCATCGTTTGGGGTGAGGAACAAATCACCGGTTTTAGCGAGCGCAAGCCCCGGTGCACCAAGCAGTAATGCTGCACATCCGATACCCACTCGTGCGCGTAAGCCATGCTGCATCAGCCATCCTCCAGATGCAGCAGCATCGCGCTTGCCACCATCACCACTATCAGGCTCGGCGCCCAAGCGGCTAGCACAATCGGCAAATCGCCGTTGGCACCAAGCGCGTAAATAATATTGGTCATGAAGTAAAGGATAAAGCCAGCAATAAGACCAATCACGATGATCATCCCCGCGCGGCCACGCCGTGGCGGGCGCAGCGAGAAGACCGCCGCCAGCATCACCATCCCGGCGAGCAATACCGGCAGCGAAATCAGGCTATGGAAATGCAATTTATGCTGCAAGGCCGAGAACCCTGCTTTCTCGAGCACCGCAATAAACCCGGGCAGCTGCCAGAACGAGAACGTCTCGGGTGACGAAAAGCTATCTTGAATCTGGCTGAGCGTCAGCTGGGTCGGCAGATGGTACGGTGCCGGAAGCGAGGGCGCCCCCGTTCTTGGCGAGGAAAGCTGTGCCGCGTCGATCACCCAATGACCCACCTCAAGGCGTGCCTCGGGTGCATCGACCCGCCCGACAAAGCGGCGGTTGGCATCGAACACCAGCACCATTACCGCCTCAAGCGCATAGGTGGAAGGATTCATGCGCGTGGCATGTAGAATATATTCCTGCCCGCGCTGGGCGTGAAATGCAAAGCCAGAGGCGGCATCCTGGCGCATCCATAACCCGGAAGGAGTAATCGACAGCGCGCTGGGCTGCCCGGTGATGTATTTCGCTTCGATCCGCTCAAACCGGGTGATGGTGAGCGCCGCGACTGGGTTAATCGCCGCCACAAATACTGTCCCAAGCAATAAGGCCACCACCACGCCGGGCAGCAAAAACTGCCAGACCGAAACCCCGGACGCACGCGCCACTACCAGCTCGCTGGTGCGGGTAAGGCGGGCCAGGGTAATCATGCCGCCAATCATCGCCGCGAAGGGGTAAATTTTTTCTGCCGTCGTGGGTAATTTTAGCAAGGCCATTTGCAGCACCTTGCTGAACGGTACGGGGCGCACCGCATCCGAAGCACGGCGTACCAGCTCGAGTAATTCAGCCAGACCCACAATCATCAGCATGACAAAAATCGTCGCCAGAATGCACCAGAAGAAATGGCGCGCCATGTAGAGCGATAAGGTCAGCGGCAAGCGCATCATCGGGCACCGCCAGGCTCAGCGCGCGGCGCGGCCGCAAGGGGGTAGCGCAGCACCCATCCGCGCTGCAAGGTGAGCATGCTGCAAGCGCTCACCGCAAGGATGAGGCCATAAAGACCAAACGCCATCGCGCCATAGGTAACGCTGAGGTTACGGCAAACAAAATACGTCACTAAAATCGCAATCATGCCCAAGGTTGCGGCCAAAATGCGCCGTATCTGGCCGCGCCGGTTAAACTCACTACTGAACAAGGTAGCGAGTACAAATAAAGGCAGGCATAGCGCGAATAACGGCCAGGTCAGGCGCTGATGTGCCTCGGCGCGGTAGGCGGCGATTTGCTTTTCGGTAAGGCCGGTCGTATCAAATAGCTGACTGAGACGACGCTCGTTGGGTGAGCGCTTGCGGGCAACGTCGCTGCCAAAAAAGGCGATATCAATCGCGTAATCCTCAAAGGCGAGCCAACTCACCTTACCTTCGCGCCATTGCTGACGCATGCCGTTTTGCAGATAAAACCTGGGGCCTGAGGCGGTTTGCTCCATCCGTCCGCGATCGGCGAGCATGGTAATCATCTGGCGCGGGTCACGGCTATCATGCAGCATGATACCCTCGAGCTGATCGCCCTTACGCGCGCGGGCATACACCGTCACCCCATCGATCGGGTTATTGAAGACTTCCTCCTCCAGCAATACGGAGGCATATTTATCACGGAAAAACGTACGAATATCCTGAAATTTTTCGTTAGAAACGGGCATGATAAACAAGGCCAAGGCATAGCATAGCACCACGCCAAGCGCGCCAAGCGCAAGCGCTGGTTTTGCCAACTGCCATTTGCTCACCCCAGCGGCATTGAGCACAATCAGCTCGCTTTCGATCATCAGCCGGTTATAGGTATAAATCACGGCAATGCCAAGCGCTGCAGGGATCAGCATGAGCAGCAGCGACGGCAGCATCAGTCCGGTCAGCGTCATAAAATCAACCAGCGAGAGCCCACGACTGAGCATAAAATCGAGGAATTTGAGGATTTGCGTCAACCACACAATCGCCGTCAAGCTCGCGGTGATTACCACCGTTGGCCAGAGCAGATGCATAAACAAATACCGTTCATATTGACGCATGGATAATCTATACGGTTTCTTGCATCGGCGCGCAACGTTGCTATATCTTCGTGACAGATCGTTCATTCACTCCAGTTCGAGGGCTTTTTCATGATCACGCTCAGCTTTACCACCAGCAGCACCGCCACCAGCAAAACATCGAGCGCTGCCGCCATTTTCGTCGGCGATGACGCCAGCATAGCGCACGCCAAAGAAGCCCTGGGCAGTGCGGCAGCCTATGTCGCACAATCGATCGCAGCGGCCCAGTTCGCCGGCAAAAAAGGTGAAACACTAACCTTGCTGAACCCAAGCGACGCGCCCAGTCATATCTTGGTGATCGGCCTGGGTGCCGCCAAAAATGTGACAACACTCACCTGCGAGGAAGCGGGCGCAGCCGCCATCGCCGCCGCATTGGCGGCAAAAGTTGCGCATCTTGAAATCATCGCCATTGCTCCAAAATCGGTGAAGCTTGATGCCGCGAGCGTCGCTGCTTATGCCGCATCGGGTGCGAAACTGCGCGCCTATGCGTTCGATAAATACAAAACCAAAGTGAAGCCCGAAAATAAGCCAAAACTTAAAACCGTGAGCGTGCGCACAAGCGCCCTCGATAAGGCAAAAGCCAAGTTTGCACCGCTCGCCGCGTTGGCCGAATCAGTCGCCTTCACGCGCGATATTGTCAGCGAGCCAGCGAACGTGATTTACCCCGCCACCCTCGCCGCCCAGGCCAAAACCCTTGAAAAACTTGGCGTGAAAGTCGAAATTCTGGGCGAAGCCGCCATGAAAAAACTCGGCATGGGCGCGCTGCTTGGCGTCGGCCAAGGCTCAGTGCGCGAATCTCAGCTCGTCATCATGCAGTGGAATGGCGGCAAAAAAGGCCAAAAGCCGGTCGCGCTCATCGGCAAAGGGGTGACGTTCGATACCGGCGGCATCAGCATCAAGCCAAGCAACGGCATGGAAGAAATGAAATGGGACATGGGCGGCTCCGCCACTGTCATCGGCACGCTGCGCGCACTCGCTGCGCGTAAAGCGAAGGTCAATGTGGTGGGCGTGGTCGGCCTGGTTGAAAACATGCCCGATGGCAATGCCCAGCGCCCGGGGGACGTGGTGACCAGCATGTCGGGCCAAACGATTGAGGTGATTAATACGGATGCCGAAGGGCGTTTGGTGCTGGCCGATGCGCTGTGGTACACGCAAGGCCGCTTCAAGCCCGAATGCATGGTTGATCTGGCGACCCTCACCGGCGCGATTATTGTGTGCCTTGGTTCGTGGCGCGCGGGGTTATTTTCGAATAACGACAAGCTGGCCGCAGCGCTCGCCAAATCGGCCGAGCGCGTGGGTGAGCCGGTCTGGCGCATGCCGCTTGGCGATGAATACGATGCGATGATCAACTGCGATATCGCCGATATGCAAAACGTCGGTGAAGGGCGCGAGGCGGGTAGCACCACAGCCGCCCAATTCCTCCAGCGTTTCGTCAATGATGTGCCCTGGGTGCATCTCGATATTGCCGGGGTTGCGTGGCAAAATAAAACCCGCTTTGCTGTCGCCCCTAAGGGCGCGGTCGGCTGGGGCGTGCGCTTGCTGAATGATTGGATTAGTGAGAATTATGAGGGGTAATGTGATGCGTCATCGCGAGGCCTTTAGGCCGTGGCGATCCAGCGCACGAAGCGCAAGCAATAATATATTTTGTCTGGATTGCCACGTCGCTAATGCTCCTCGCAATGACAAAGAGGCGCGCTGAATGACAGAAAAAACCACCATCCAATTTTACCATCTCCTCTCCACATCACGTGAGCGCGCGGTGCCAAAACTGATGGAAAAAATGCTGAAAAATGGTCAGCGCGCGGTGCTGCTCGTGAGTAGTGACGCCGCCATCAAAACCATGAGCGACGCGCTATGGGCGAACGATCCGGCCAGTTTCTTACCGCATGGTGGGCCGCGTGATGGCCATGCGAGCGAGCAACCCATCTACCTCACCCTGACCGATGACAACCCGAATGGCGCCGAAATCCTGTGCGTACTGGATGGTTCGTTGCCCGCATCGGTAAGCGCTTACAGCAAATTGCTCGATGTGTTCGATGGTAATAATGAAAGCGATACGGCTGCCGCCCGCAGCCGCTGGGCGCATTACAAAGCAGCGGGTTTTGCGCTGCAATACATCAAACAGCAGCCGGGCGGCGGATGGAAAGTGGAAATGACGAGTGAGGCGACGGCCTAGGCGGCGCTTGAGCGCCATCCAAAACTAGCGTAGCCTCGCCACTGTCAGTCCCTCGGGGGTCGGCAGCAATACGCTTTCAAAGCGTGTGTTGTCAGCAAGCATTTTATTGAAACGCTGCATGGATAGTTTCGCTGCAACACTTGCCGCATCGGGGTTTTCACCACTCATCGCGCCAAATAGCAGCGTGTTATCGCCGATGATCCAGCCGCGCGGCTGCATTCGTGGCAGTAGCGCATCGAGGTAATCGGCGTAGCCTTTTTTCTCGGCATCGATAAATACCAAGTCAAACTGAGGCGTTTTGGGCGTTGCTGCCAACCAATCATGTGCATCGGTATGAATAATTTTCACCGAATTTTTGTGGGGGCTTGCTGCAACATTAGCTGCAGCAATTTGGGCGTGATGCTCATCAAATTCTAAACTGGTGATGTGCCCATCTTCGGGCAAGCTATTTGTCATCCATAACGTGGAAACGCCTATAAACGTACCGATTTCGAGGATATTTTTTGCACCCGAAATACGCACTAGCCATGCGAGAAGATGGCCCTCATAGGGCGAGATTTGCATGCCCGGGCGGCGCTTTTCGCCTTCGGCACGAATGTGCGCAATATAATTTGGCTCGTGTACAAATGTTTTGCTGATATACTCAAGCGTCGCACCGCGATCGCGCGTTTGCATCAGAGTTTCTCCAGATTATCTGCATGGTTGAGCCGAATCATTGGCCCGTTTTCTTGGATGACACCACCGCGCACACGGATGCGATCGCCCTCGTTTAGACTCACTAAAAATGCTTTCATGCTACGGCGAAGTTTGGGTGAAATATGAATCGA
>CAZZCK010000001.1:54108-70278 GCA_964652475.1 uncultured Azospirillum sp. | reverse complement strand
ACCAGATCCTTCGCTTGCGCATAAGGAACCGCAGCAAACGCCGCTTCACCACGCTCAGCGCGGATCTTATCGAGCTCCTGATCGGCCCAGCTCGCGATCAGCTCTTCGATGATCGGCTGGCCCTCCACCGTGCTTTGGCCATGATGCAGCCATTGCCATAACTGGCTGCGCGAAATTTCGGCAGTCGCAGCATCTTCCATCAAATTGAATAACGGCACGCAACCATTGCCGTTCAGCCACTCGGCGGTGTATTGAATGGCCACCGAAATGCTGTTGCGCACCCCACTTTCGGTGATGCTTCCTTGCGGCACCGTGAGCAAATCTTTCGCGCTCACCGTTACATCCTCGCGCAATTTATCGCGCTGGTTTTTGTTCGGCATCAAGCGATCAAACACTTCCATCGCGACCGGAATCAACCCCGGATGGGCGACCCAGGTGCCGTCATGGCCGTTGCTGGCTTCGCGCTCCTTATCCGCCTTCACCGCCGCGAAGGCTTTGTCATTGGCCGCGGCATCGTTCTTCACCGGAATGAAGGCCGACATGCCACCCATCGCAAAAGCGCCGCGCTTATGGCAGGTTTGAATGAGCAGTTCGGAATAGCTTTTCAGGAAATGCACGCCCATCGTAATTTGCGTGCGGTCAGGCATCACAAATTCGGGCCGCGCATGGAATTTTTTAATCACCGAGAAAATATAATCCCAGCGCCCACAATTCAGGCCCACCGCGTAATCCTTGAGCGCGTGCAAAATCTCGTGCATCTCAAACGTCGCGGTCACCACCTCGATCAGCACCGTCGCTTTAATACTGCCATGGGCGATGCCTAAATATTCTTCGGCGAAGGCAAACACATCCGCCCAAAGCTGCGCTTCTTCCGCCGATTCTTGTTTCGGGATATAGAAATACGGCCCCGTGCCACGCTTAATCCGCTCCGCCGCGTTGTGGAAAAAATAGAGGCCAAAATCAAGCAGCGCTCCGGCAATCGGTTTGCCATCCAGCGTCACATGCCGCTCGGGTAAATGCCAGCCGCGCGGTCTCACAATTAAAACGGCCAGATCCCTGTCATTCAGCGCATAGCGCTTGCCTTCGGGGCTGGTAAACACCAGCTGGTGGCGCACCGCATCGTACAACGCTTTTTGGCCCTCGATCACACGCTGCCAAGTGGGCGCGAGCGAATCCTCAAGGTCGGCCATAAACACTTTTGCACCTGAATTAAGCGCGTTGATAATCATTTTGGGTTCCGCCGGGCCGGTGATCTCCACCCGCCGGTCGAGCAGATCGGCCGGCACCTCGGCGACTTTCCAATCGCCTTCACGGATATGTTTGGTTTCGGGCTTGAAATCGGGCATCACCCCAGCATCGAATTGTTTTTGGCGCTCAAGCCGTTTGGCGAGCAATGCCTCACGCCGCGGGCCAAAATTTTGGGCAAGTGCGGCGACAAACGCGCATGCCTCGGGCGAAAGCAGAAACGCGCAATCGCTCGGGATTGGCGCATGGATGCGAAGCCCGCTAGCGGGTTTGGCGGCGGTGGCGGTGCTCATAATAACCTCGAATGCTGGTGGCTTTTGACTGCGCGCTAAAACTAATCGCTCATGCGCATAATGCAAGGCTTGATGTGCGCGGCTGAGTTCGCTAGCGTGACGCGCATGATAAAACATCTCAAAAATGCTGGGCTTTTATGCTACCGCGCAGGTCATAATCTGGTCAACAATTATGGCCTCGAAATGGCTGGATATCTCACATTCTTATCGCTTCTCGCCCTCTTTCCCTATTTGGTGCTGATGGTGGCGGCCATGGGGCTGATCGGCCAAGGCGAAGTCGGCAGCAGCGTGATCGCGCTACTCATCGAGCATTTACCGGCCGATGCGGTGCAAACCCTTCGCCCGCGGATCGAGGAAATCACCTCCGGCCCGCCGCAAAGCATTCTCACCTTCTCGATTTTAGGCGCGGTGTGGACCTCATCCTCCGCGGTCGAGGCGGTGCGCGGCATGCTCAACCGCGCCTATAAAGTGCGCAAACCGCCTGCGTATTTTTCGCGCCGCCTCACCTCGATTGCCCAGGTGTTTGTGCTCACTTTGCTCATCCTCAGCGCCATTTTACTGTTCGTTTTTGTACCCGTCGCCATCCGCAGCCTCGAGCATTTTACGGGCCTTGCCATCCCGCTTGAGCTCGATCATTTTTTCAAAAGCTATTTCAAACCGATCGCCGCCCTTATGCTATTCGGCTTGATTGCGACATTTTATTACGTGCTGCCGAACATCAAGCAAAGCCTGCTGGCCGTCGTGCCCGGCGCGCTGCTGGTGCTGGCGCTATGGGTGGCAAGCGTCTCGCTGGTTGGGTTTTATCTAACCAATGTCACCAATGTCACCCTGATTTACGGCTCGCTTTCGGGCTTCATCGCCACGTTGATTTTCTTTTACGTGCTGAACCTGATCTTCATCTACGGCGCGGAATTCAACCATGAGCTGATGGTCATGCTCGGCCGCCGCATTGTCGAGCGCGACGCGCCGGTGGGCATCACGCTCAGTTAACCCACCACCAACCCTTGAATCCCGCCGGTCCAGAGCAGCCAGGCGAAAGCGGCGGCGATAGCAATGCCGTAGGGCACCGGTTGCTTGCGCGTCAGTAGGCGCGGCAGGGGTTTGCTTGGGCGCAATTTCAGCCAGACTGGCGGCAGAGTCACCCGCGCGGTGAGGATGACGACCACCAGCAGCGCACCCACCATCGTGGTTAAGAAAATAAATTGCAGCGTTGGCATGCCCCAGCCTGTCCAGAGGCTGAGCACCACCAGCAACTTGATGTCGCCGCCGCCCATAAGGCCCAGCGCAAACAACCCCAGCCCAACCACCAGTATGATGGCCGCCGCACCCAAAGCGGGCAAGGGTGCGCTCACCGGCAAGAGGAAAAGAGCCGCGACATAAAGCAGCAAAATGAGGCCGTTCAGTGCGTTTGAGATGATGTAGAATGACGCGTCGGAAATCACGACCCAGAGCATACAGGCGCTCAGCGCCAGGATGAAGCATTCAGAAATCGGCGGGAGTAAAGCGGCCATCCCTGCAATCTATCGCAGGGCGCGAGTAGCGGCAATCCTAAGGGCAAGAATTTCGCTGCAATCTGCTTGTCAGCGCCGGTGGCATCGGCTAATTTGTCACAGGTCACCCCCTATCAATGATAAAGCATTATGGATCACACCGCCAGCGATCACCCTGCAAGCGCCACGCCTCACGCGCCCTTCACCCCGGGCGAGAGTGCCCTTGCGCGCGGCCATATTCTGGTGATCGGCAATGAAAAAGGCGGCTCGGGAAAAACGACCACCAGCATGCATCTCATTGTCGCGCTGCTGCGCCTGGGCTTCAAAGTCGGCAGCATGGATATCGACGCCCGCCAGCGCTCACTCAGCCGCTATATCGAGAACCGCAAATCGACCATGGCTTCGGAAAATACCACCCTGCCCCTGCCCGCCCATGTCGTCATCAACCGCAGCCCCTACCTCACCACCGCCGATACCGAAGCCGACGAGCGCGAGCGCTTCACCCGTGCCTTGGCTCGCCTCCTCGCTAATTGCGACTTTGTGGTCATCGATTCGCCCGGGTCGGACACCTATCTCTCGCGCCTCGCCCATTCCTATGCCGACACAGTCATCACCCCGGTGAATGACAGCTTCGTCGATCTCGATGTGCTCGCCGCGGTCGACGGCATCAGCATGAAAATCCTAAAACCGAGCATCTATAGCGAAATGCTCTGGGAGCAGAAACTACAACGCGCCAAGCGCGATAGCGGCAGCATCGATTGGGTGGTGATGCGTAATCGCTTAAGCAATATCGATGCGCGCAACAAACGCATGATCACGAAGGTGATGGAGGATTTAACCCGCCGTTTGGGCTTTCGGGTTGCGCCCGGCTTTTCCGAACGCGTCATTTTCCGCGAGCTGTTTTTGCTTGGCCTGACCGTGCTCGATGTGGTCGAGACCAACAAATCCGGCACACTTTCGATGTCGCATCTGGCGGCGCGGCAAGAGGTGCGCGATTTGCTGAAATCCCTGCGTATCCCGATGATCGACGCGCGGATCGCCCAGGTACGCGCCGGCGGCAAAGGCGACGTGCTGACCGATCCGGGCATCCGCCCGCTCGCCAAACCATCGCCCGCGGTATCTTTTGACACTCCAGTCAGTGGCACTACCACGGCGGCAAGCATAGCGGCAGATGCCTCACACGAGACGCCGCCCACGACCAGCGACAGCACCGTCGCCGCCTAATTTCATCGACAGGATCGAGCCCTCCCATGCATGTGCCTAACGCTTCGCTCTTTCGCGCTTACGATGTACGTGGCATCGTTGGTGACACGCTCGACGCGGCGGATTTTATCAGCATTGGTCATGCTTTCGCGAGCCATGTCGCCGAAATGTGCCAGACCCGAACACCACTGATCGTGGCGCTGCGCGATGGCCGCGAAAGCTCGCCCAACCTGATGGAAGCGATGATCGAAGGCATGCTGCGCGCCGGCGCCCATGTGCTCGATGCCGGCATGGGCCCAACCCCCTTATGTTACTTCGCCACCCATCATTTGGATGCCGATGGCAGTGTGATGATTACCGGTTCGCACAACCCACCCAACCATAACGGCGCGAAATTCATGTGCGATGGCAAAAGCCTGTACGGCGAAGCACTGGCCGGTTTGCGTGCACGCATCGTCGATACCAATCTGCTGCATTCACGTGGCAAGCGCGAAGAAATCGACATGCGCGACGAGTATGTCTTCGAGCTGAAAAAAGCCCTCGGCACGAGCGCCGCACTCGATCGGCTCGCCATCGCCTGGGATGCGGGTAATGGGGTCACGGGCGATGTGGTCCACGAGCTGATCGAGGCAGAAAACCCAGCGCATATCGGGCTTTACCTTGAGAATAACAGCCAGTTCCCCAACCATCACCCCGATCCGGCAGTGCCTGAAAACCTCGCCGATTTACAACGCGCGATCCTCGCTGCGTCGGGCGGGCTTGCCTTTGGGGTGGCGTTTGATGGCGATGGCGATCGCATGGGCGCGGTCGATGATTTGGGCCGCGTGGTTTCGCCCGATCATTTGCTCATGCTGTTTGCCGATGATGTGCTCAAGCACGAACCAGGAGCGATCATTCTTGCGGATGTCAAAACGTCGGATCAGTTTTTTACGCGGGTGAAAGAGGCTGGCGGCACCCCGCTCATCTGGCTCACTGGCCACGCCCATATCAAAACCAAACTGGCAGCGGTCGGCGGTAAATTTGCCGGGGAAGCCAGTGGCCATCTCTTTTTCGCCGATGAATATTATGGCTACGATGACGGCATCTATGCGGCGCTGCGCCTCGCCCGTATCGTCGCGGAATCGGGAAAAAAGCTCAGCGCGATGATTGACGGCTTACCGAAAATTTTTGCCTCGCCGGAGCTGCGTATCCCCTGCGCGGATGATAAAAAATTTATCGTCATCGACGCATTGAAAAAACATTTCCCGGAGGCGATGACGCTCGACGGCGTGCGCGTCACCACGCCCGACGGCTGGTGGCTTATCCGCGCCAGCAACACCCAGGCCGCCCTCTCCGCCCGCGCGGAAAGCCGTTGCAGCGACTCCCTCGCCCGCGTCATGCATGCGATGCATGCGGCACTGAGTGGGTGCGGCGTAAAAATATAACTCTATCCCCTGTATAATTTCGCGATCTAGCGCCTTCAATTTTGTCGAATACTAGGAGTTCAAGGCGAGGTAATGCGCTGTGTAGCAGCGCTACATAAGCATTGCCGAGTCCGCCGAACGACGACGTAGTCGGCAAAATTCAAGGCGCGTCACGCCGGTTGTTGCTGCGTGAGGCAGTGGATGGTGCCGAGCCCCCATACCAGATCACGTGCATAGATGGGGATGACCTGGCGGGTGGGGAAACATTGCTCGAGTGTTTTAAGCGCCGTTGCATCCGCCGCATCGTTAAATACGGGGACGAGAACCACCTGATTGCAGATCAGGAAATTGGCGTAGGATGCGGGCAAGCGCTCACCCTCGAAAATCACCGGGCGCGGCATCGGTAGCTCGGTGATGTTAAGCGAGGTGCGACCGAGCCGCGCGCGGTTCGACTGCAACAAGGCGTAATTCGCATCGCTCGCATCATGTTCCATCACGGTCACCACCGCACCGGGTGCCACAAAGCGCGTGATGTCATCGACATGGCCATGCGTATCATCCCCCACGATACCTGCCTCGAGCCAAATCGTGTTGGGTGCGCCAAGATAGGTCGCAAAAACTTCCTCGTAATCGGCGCGAGTGAAGCCCGGGTTACGCACTTGGCTATCGCTGAGCAACCATTCCTCGGTGACGATGATACTGCCCGCGCCATCGACCTCAATCCCGCCGCCTTCGAGCACCACCTGCTTGCCCTTATGTTTGGGCGTAATGCGCGCATGCTTGGTAAAATCGGCGATCGGTTCGGGCACATTATTATCCAGCCGGTGGTTGGCATATTTCGCCCAGCCGTTAAATTTCCAGTCGAGCGCGACGCGTTGGCCGACGCGATCACGTACCCAGATCGGCCCGCAGTCGCGCAGCCAGCCACGGTTGGTTTTCACCTCGAGCATATCAACCATGGTGAGCGCGACATTGCTGCGGTCGAGTATCTCCATGGCCTCAGCACGAACAGCGGCATCTTTCACCAATAATCCGACGCGCTGGCCACTCGCCGTGATCACCCGCACCATCTCGGCAAACACGTAAGGGATGGGCGCGAATTTACCCGGCCAATCGCCGCGCGCATGCGGCCAGCTTAGCCAGATGCGCACCTGCGGTGCCCACTCGGCGGGCATACGAAAGGAAGTCGTGAGTGGTGAGTGGTGAGTCATCCGTGAAGCATCGCTCATAGCACTACTAACTGGAGACTGGCGACTGATGACTGACGACTAAGGGATGCTTTAGCAGCCCGCCATACGCATCAATGCGCCGGTCGCGGAAATAGGGCCAATGGCGGCGCTGGGTTTCGACTTTCGCGGGGTCGACCACCGCGGTCAGCACACCCTCAAAATGCTCATCGACCGCTTCGACAAATTGGCCAGACATATCGCTGATAAAACTATGGCCAAAAAATTCGAGGCCGCCGCCATCATGCTCAGGCTCAAACCCAATGCGATTGGGTGCGGCAATCACCACATTATTGGCGACCGCATGGCCACGCATGACGGTCTGCCATTTATTCCACTGTTCGTCGCCATATTCGGCCTTCTCGGCCGGGTGCCAGCCAATGGCGGTGGGGTAAAAAATCACGCTCGCACCTTGCATGGCCGTCAGGCGCGCCGCTTCGGGGAACCATTGGTCCCAACAGATCAGCACACCGATGCGGCCAAATTTTGTATCGAAGTTTTTGAATCCAAGATCCCCCGGCGTGAAATAAAATTTCTCGTAAAACCGTGGGTCATCCGGAATGTGCATTTTGCGATACATGCCCAAATCCGTGCCATCCGCATCGAACACCACGGCGGTGTTATGGTACATACCGGCCGAGCGGCGCTCGAACAGGCTCGCCACAATCACCATGCCCAGTTCTTTGGCGAGCGCTTGCATTTTGAGATAGGTCGGCCCGCCGGGAATGGCTTCGGCGAGGTCGAAATAATCATGGTTCTGGCTTTGGCAGAAATAATAGCTCGCAAACAATTCGGGTAGGCACGCCACCTCGACCCCTTTGGCTTTCGCTTCACGCAGCAATTGCTCGGCACGCGCGAGGTTAGCGGCGGGCTCGGCCGCCATTTTCATTTGAATAATGCCGATCGTAAACGGCGTATGACGTTGCATGGGTATCTCTCGTTTCTTTCAGGCCAATAGCAGGTTAGACGCGCACACGCAATGTCGCCATCGCGCGACAAAAACACTCGGTATGGGGTATCCTCAAACGCTACTCTGACTTCGGTGCCGCACCACTTTCAACGGCGGATGGCGCATCCACTCTGGGCAAAGTCTCACCGGCGACAGGCTCCACCGGTGCGGCTGCCCCCAGCATCATGAACTTCATCATCGCTTCGGCAATCGGCTTATCGTTGACGCGCACATCGCCGGGCTTCGGCGTGGTGATCGCAAAAGCAATATCACCATTTGACCCCTTACGACCGATTTCGTTCAAGGTTTTATCAAGCGCAGCGAGTTGGGCTTCGCTTACGGAAAGCCCCGCCGGTTGACCAAACGATGCCAGTACCGTTTCAAGGTTGCGCGCGTAATCGAACGCATCGCGCGTCAGCACCGCACACTGACGGCAGTGGATGGTACCATCGATCGCGCCATTCGCATCACTGCCGGTGGCTTTGCCGCTCGCGTCGAGGCCCCAGCGCTTATGGCTGAACTCAAAGCGACGCAAGGTGATTGATTGCTTCGCGGTATCGCCGGTTGTCTTGGCGGCGGGTGCTTCGGGGTTCGCCGTATCCATGGGCGCAGCGACATTGGGCAGCAGCGCATCAACATCCAGCGCGAGGGTGATCGGCCCCAAGGTGGAAAGGGTCGGCACCGCGGGCATGATTTTTGCCTTCACCGCCGCTATATCCACCACCGGCTCACCTGGTTTACCGACAAAACTCTGCGGGGAATATTTAGCCACAAGATCAACCATACGCTCGATTTCCTTGGCACTCGCGGGTTTGACATCCAGCAGCCAATCGGTGCGAAGCGTGGCCGAGCGCTGGTCCTTACCGTCCTTCATCACCACTTCAAGCGGCAGCTTGATGGTGTAATAATCATTCGCAAGCGTCAGGGCTTTCACCTTCACTGTGCCATTGCTGAAGCCACCTGGGCCTTGCGCATCCGGCAGGTTGACGTTGGCGGCAAACACGAAATTCTGCTTACCCGCCCGCGCGCCGGCAAACGGCATATCCTCGAGCGAGAGTGGCGTCGCCGCGCGGCCTTGCGCCGTGGCAGCTTGCATCATCAGCTGGTCGATCAGCTGGGCATAGGCTTTGGTTGTTTCAACGTTCGTCACCGTCATGCCGACATCCACATCCGTATGGTGCCTCACAGGGCGTTTGACAAAGGTAATCTCTGCGCCGTCATAGGTCGCCAGGCGGGCATTATCCGCACCGGCACTCACCGAACCTTTATCGATATGCACGGAAAACTCGGCGATGTTTTTCAGCTGCGCCGCGATTGCCTTGCCATCGCTCATATCGAGCGCGCCCCAGGCGTCAAAGCTTTTGCGGTCAATGGCACGAATGCGCGTCACGCTGCCACCGTTGCTCGTACTAAGCGCGATGGGTTGGCCACCGAGAGTACCGCTGATAACCGAAGAACCAGCACTGCTGAGGCGATATTCATTCGCCAGAATATTGGTCACGAGCGTGGTTGTCCCGGTGGTTTTTGTGACAAGCTTTTCGGGCACTTCACCGGCTTTGGCCGGCAAGGTCAGGCTGTAGGTCGGGTTGGTGATTTTTACCCCGGCATAGGGAAAGCCGCTGCGGTCAATCGCGTCATAGGTCACGGCAATAGCCATGCCGTTCGCCAGAGGCTTTTTGCCAAGCGCGGTCAGGTGCTCGGTCGTCGCCTCAACCAGCTTACCGCTTGCCACATACCAAGTGGCGCTGATACCGCTTACAGCGACTACCGCGATCGCCGCCACAACGCGGGTGATGGTTTTTTTCATGAGGCACTCCACCGTTAAAAATTGATGCGTCCTCATACAGGCGACGATTGCCATTGTCAGTATTTTTTTACTGCTGTAGCGTGGCGTTCACGCACCCATAGCTCAACTGGATAGAGCACTCGCCTTCTAAGCGAGCGGTTGCAGGTTCGAGTCCTGCTGGGTGCGCCAGTCCACGCGACGCCATTAGGCTTTCTTCTCCACCTTCGGCAAGGTCACCCCTGTCTGGCCCTGGTATTTGCCGCTGCGGTCGCGGTAGCTGGTTTCGCAGATGCTTTCGCCTTTAAGAAACAGGAACTGGCAGGCGCCTTCGTTCGCGTAAATTTTGGCGGGTAGCGGCGTGGTGTTCGAAAATTCCAGCGTGACATGGCCTTCCCATTCCGGCTCAAGCGGGGTGACGTTCACGATAATGCCGCAGCGCGCATAGGTGGATTTGCCAAGGCAAATGACCAGCGTATCGCGCGGGATGCGAAAATATTCTACCGTGCGCGCCAGCACAAACGAGTTGGGCGGAATGATGCAGACATCCGTTTTGCGATCGACAAAACTTTTGGGCGAAAAATCCTTGGGGTCGACAATCGCGGAATCGACATTCGTGAAAATCTTGAACTCATCGGCCACGCGGGCGTCATAGCCATAGCTCGACAGGCCATAGGAAATCACCCCTTCGCGCCGCAAATTCTCGACGAACGGTTCGATCATTTTATCAGTGTTCGCACGTTCGCGGATCCAGTGGTCGGGCTGTATGGGCATGGCGTTTTTCACGGTGAGTGGTGAATAGTTAGTGGTGAATAGTGGAGATTGCAGTCAGGCTCAAGTGTTTCTGTTGAGAGCATGCGCACCATTGCAATGTGCCCTTTTGCAATGTCGCTTTTGCAAGATCACATCAGGTCAATACGAAAACGCAGCGCTTCTGCGTAGCCATAGAGGGCCGGGGGTTGGAAACGCTCAAGTAATCGGCCACCATTGGCCAGGATCACTTTTTGAGAGGCGATATTATCCGGGTCGGTGGTGATGCTGACGTAAGGCAAGCCCAGCGGTCGTATTTCTTCTAGCAGCAGTCTGAGTGCGTGGGTGGCATAGCCCTTTTGGCGCTGCCAGGGGACGACCGAATAGCCGATATGGCCCAGGCAAAGCGTCGGTAATTCAGGCGTTCCCGGTTGCCAGCGAACGCCAATTCTGCCACAAAAATCGTCATCCCACATCCAACGCGTGAAACTCGGAAGACGCTTTGCCATCGAGCCATCGGGCAGCAGAATCGGCGCTCCGACCCCTGCGCGGTCATCGCAGCTTGCGATAAATGCCTCGGGGGCGTGGGCAATTTTTTGTAGCTCTTCGGTGGCGGCTTCCGGGCGAAGGTTATCGGGCGACCACCCATGCTTCAATGCTGCGCAATAGCTTGGCAGTGTTTTTAAGGTGGGTTTGATCAGCAAGCTCACGAAAAACTAAAGCCCCCGCCCGCCGCCGCCTTCGGTGCCGGCGAAGCGGTTCCAGCGCTCTTTGGCCATGGTTTTGCGGCCGGTGTTTTTATCGCGGATCATTTGCAGTTTGGCGCTCCACACCGTTTGACCGGCGGATTGGCGCTCGGCAATGCGGGCGGAGACGAGCGCCGCTTCGCGCAGTTCCTCCTCGCGCTCTTTCTCGAGGATGCGGCCTAATTCATGCGCATCCGCCTGCTGGTTGATATGCAGCGTGCGCTGATTCTTGAGCAGCTGCTGCTTTTTCTTTTCTTTTTTGCTGTGGTGATGGTGATCCGACATAGCTTTTATTGCCTCCGGCTCGGCCTGCTGGCCTTGCCATGAGGTGTGCTTTCGCAGCTCATGGCTGGCTCGGCCTTCTGGCCTTGCGGCAATGGTTGCGCAAGCGGCTCACGCCGTAAAGCGCTACGCGACCCTAAATCGCTAGTTTGACATGCGGCCCTATGGCCTTGCTCATCTGGGGCTTCGCTGGTGACGGGCGATCCACCGTCGCCAAGGCTATGGCGGACAGGCTGACGACTGGCGACCATCTTCCTACGCGCCATGTTACGCTTCAAGGCGGCGGCCAGTTTATCGCGCGTTTGGGCGCTGGTGCGGATGGGTTCGCTCATCCACTACTTTACGCATAATTGCGAGCATAAATCAACACTTGCGCGAACTTCGCACCTGTGGCAAAGCATCGGCTCGATTTTTTGGGCGCGCTGCTATAGCTCAGTGGTAGAGCACGTCATTGGTAATGACGGGGTCGGAAGTTCGATTCTTCTTAGCAGCACCATTCTTCGCCAAGGCTTCGGGTGGCAGGCCACTTACGCCTGACGTACCAAGAGTCCTTTCGCGAAGAAGGACTGGTTAAAATCGAAAAATACGAAAATCATGGGCGTCGTGTCACGCGAGGTGGGTCGTCAGGCCACCCCGCTTCTTTTGTTGCAACACCCCGCGCCATTCGCTAAAATTTTAGCGATATTGCAATTCTATATTTCATATTATCATCAAGGATTTGTAGGCTTCTTGTGGGCGACAAATTCGAACAAAAAATATCAACAAATTAATAAGAAATTAACTTTTGCATGCTAATGATGGTGGGAATCATTTTAATCTTTTAGCCGGAGAATGGATCATGCATCATCACACAAAGCTCATTGCTACGGCGGCATTGTTTGCCTCACTCGGGATGTTCACTCCGGCGATGGCGGCGCCATTTGTACCCGGGGTGACGCCGTTGTCCACCTATCCGACCTGCGAGATACCGCGGGCGGTGGTGGGGGCAAAAACCTATTACATCGACCCGGTGAAGGGCAGCCCCTCGGGTGATGGCTCGGCGGCGCGCCCCTGGCAGTCGCTCGCGACGGTGATTAACAGTAAGGTCGCCACGAGTGTTTACAAAACCCCGTACCTCACCGGCGAAACGCTGACCCATAATGCCGCCGTGGTTCCGCTCAACCCAACCGCGCCGGTGAAGGCGGGGGATACGATTTTGCTGATGAGCGGGGATTATGGCAATGTCGCCTTCAAGGGTGTGAATACGGATTTTATCACCGTGAAAGCCGCACCCGGCCAAACGCCCAAACTGGGGCTGGTCAGCTTTGCCGGTTCGGGTAAATGGATTTTACAGGGCGTGAAAGTGCAGAAAGAAGCAACCGGCTTCTCGCCACTGATTGCAATCACCATGCATGGCTTTACCGGTGCGGTGAGCAATATCATTATCGATGGGAATACCGTGTCGGCACGCGATGATGTTAGCGGCTGGAGTCAGGCCGATTGGCAGGCCAAACGCGCCTGGTTTGGCATCAACACCGATGCCGGAGCTGGGGTAAAGCACGTGAACTGCGTCGCCATTACCAACAATAAAATCATCAACGTGAAACACGGCGCGGGTATTAGCTCAAGCAAAGTGCTGTTTGCCGGCAATACCATCGATACGTTCGGCGGTGACGGGATCGATATCGGGGGGAATGACTTATTGGTTACCAAAAATCTGATCACCAACCCGGTCAATATCGGCGATGGCGACCACCCGGATTGTATTCAAGGTCAGCTTGGCCGCACGCAGAACTACACGAACGTGGTGATCGACCGCAATATGTGTCAACGTATCAGCAACCCCAACCTTAAATTCCCAGGCGCATTGCAGGGGATCTCCGCCTTCGATAGCGACTGGAATAACCTGACGCTGACCAACAACATCGTGATTACCGATACGTTCCACGGCATGACCTGGGCGAGTATTCATGGTGGGTTGATTGCCAATAACACCATCATCAACGATGGATTGACCAGCAACACCCGCACCTGGTTATCGGCGGGTGGCAAAACCCACAAAGGTAAGCCCTCAAACGATGTGATCGTGCGTAATAATCTGGTGAAAGAGCTGCTGGTGACGCCCGATCCCGTCGCCAAAATCTCGGCCGATCGTAACATCACCCCGCGCTTTGTGTATGTGCAAAATGGGCGCACGGTCTATCAAACCGCACCGGGCACGTATTTTGATAACACCGTGGTCTCGTTCGCGGATTTTGATCGCCAGTTCAAGCAGTTCACTCCAGCGTCGCTGACCTATGATGTGAGCTTGCTTGGCACCAGCCCGGCGGTGAATAAGGGCAATACTACCCTTGCACCGGCGACCGATTTCATCGGGGCCAGCCGCGTGGGTGGGGTCGATGTCGGGGCGATGGAGCTGCAAACCGCAGCGCCCGGCGCGGTTCCCCCGCCACCGAGCAAGAAAGATATTCCGCGCCCAAGTGGCGGTAAACCAAAAGACTATTCAGGTAAAACACAGCTGCAATAAGCCAGCCTTGCTGATACATGATCGATGGCCGGGCAACTCATGCCCGGCCATTTTCGTTGATCGGCAAAGCGTAACGCGTCATGGATACACAAGCCGCGATTATCCCATGCATGAACTTCAATGCACTGAAATGTCATAGGATTGTCACAAGTATTTGGTGGTATTTTTTGCTATAGTCGACGGTATGTCACGTTCGCCTAAAGCCAAGCGCCCACCCATCCGTCATGTCATCTTCTGCGATGGCACCTGGCAGCGCGACGATCAGAAAACCCCCTCCAACGTTGCGAAGTTAAGCCGTGCCATTTCCCCAATCGGTGCGGATGGCATTGAGCAGCGCATGTTTTATGATCAGGGATTGGGACGACCGGATGGACATTCAAACGCCTTAAAGATGGCGCAACGGGCGACGGTATCCGCCGTAAAATCCTCAATGCCTATGCCTATTTATGCGAGAACTATCAGCCCGGCGATAAAATTGTGCTCGTGGGCTTCAGTCGCGGTGCGTTCACCGCACGTAGTTTGGCCGGCATGATCTATAAATGCGGCATTATACGTGAGCACTGCCTGGACGACCCCGTGCAATACAAGCCGCGGCTTGAGGAAGCGTTTCGCTTTTATAAAAATAAGCAGGTAAAACCCTTCAGCCCCGAGGCTCAGCAATGGCGACGTATCTTTTCTCACCCAGATAGTGCGGATGGCGTGCCGGATGTCGATATCGAGGGGATGGGCCTGTTCGATACGGTGGGGGCACTCGGCGTGCCAGAGCGCTGGGGTTGGAGTTGGATTAACAATCGGCTGTGTTTTCATGACACCACCATCAGCCGCTTGGTCGGCTACGCCGTCCAGCTGGTCGCGGCGGATGAAACGCGGGATGTGTTCTGCCACACGCCGATTGAGAAAACCCCGGGCTCGAAAACCAAGCTTGAGCAAATTTACGTGCCGGGCAACCACAGTGCCGTCGGTGGGGGCGTAGCAGCGACTGAAAAACTATCCGACAGCCATGCGCTGCTGATGGTCGAGCGGCTGGAGAAAAATACCGGCCTGGCCTTCGATCATGAAAAACTGACCAGCAAAGAGCATCGCTATGGCCTGAAGCCCGATCCGCTTCACTATCTGGATGGTAAGTACCAGAAATCACGGCTGTATGCGCGCAATAGCCCGCGCTCCCCAGCAAAGCCGGGTGATGAGATTGATCATTCCTTTATTTTACGGGCGGAAGAAAAAATGCGCCGCGCCGATGCAGTGCGTAACGAGCACCGCTACAACCGCCCGCGCTCCGAGCATTTGCCGCCGCCGGTGCGTCTGCCGCAGGTGGCGCGGATCTATCCGGATATGCAGGGAGTGATACGTACGACACACAGCTATGCTACCGGCTCGCAGCCAAAGCTTGAGATCTTACGTGAACGCGTCGGGCCGCTGGTTATACCTCCGGCACGTTCGCCATGGTCGCATGGTGCGGTGATAGCTCGTGACGGCCCCATCAACCCTGAGCGACCGATATTTGTTGAAGTGCCCCACCCAAGTGATTCTTGGGTCATTCGGAGTGCGAATCGCTCTACGTCAAGCGAGGGACGCGACGTGTAGCTGCATAAAATAACCTCACATAATTTTGATTTATAATGATATTATCGAAAAACTATCGCTGTTGCCATCATTCATCAAATGTTAACTATTTTGCGGTACGATCGAGGAAATGAGCCATGCTGTAGGCTGAGTGCGCGGCGGGTTCAGAAAATCGATAAAACTTGTCGAAATTAACTATTTATTAAGGTATTCTTAACGCAACTGTCACACTTTGCTGCTAGGTTTGATGCTATAACATTCGCTAACTCGCATACCAAAAACAATCGCAAGCAAAATAATTTTTAGGAGAAGACCATGGCTAAAGGCAACAATAACGGTGTTAAATCTGGCCCAACTGGCCCAACGGTTTACCCAAAAGCAGGGGCTACCGCCAACACCGACAGCTTTTCGAAAAGCGAGAATCGCTTCTCCTACTGGTATGCAAAAATGCTGTTCGAGGACCCCAAAAACGCCGCACTTGTTGCCCCTGGCACTGCGTATGACTCGATCGCTAAGCTTGAGGCCAAGCTGCTTCAGATCAACCCCTACACCCCATATCTGAGCGTTGAAAACAAAGATAACTGCGGTAAGATCATTAAGGCGCGCATCGCCCGTGGCAAACTGTTTCAAGACCCAACCCTCGTGGTGCCCGATGGTTTTCATTTCGGTGAAATCGCGAAGTTTCAGGGATGCACCGTCGAGCCAGCAAAAATTGATTTCATGAAGAACAT
>CAZZCK010000001.1:37806-54008 GCA_964652475.1 uncultured Azospirillum sp. | reverse complement strand
CGAAGTTTCAGGGATGCACCGTCGAGCCAGCAAAAATTGATTTCATGAAGAACATCGGTGATGATACGCCCAAGCCCCCCCCGACCGAGCCGGTGGAGTATGATGGCGCGGTGCGCGCGCAGACGATTGTTACCTCGAAAGGCACCGCGAATGACGCGCGCGACCTTGACGGCTCGATGTTCTTCCTCGCCGGTGAGCCGCATGATTCTGCCGCTGACCTGATCGGCAAGCGCGATAAGCTGCGCGATAACCTAAAAAACAATACCCGCGAAGGGGTGAATGTTGTCACCAGCGCCAAAGGTGGCTTGGCGGAAGAACTGCGCCTAACCTCGCCTAACGACAAGCTCAGCCTTGGCCGCGCCAGAAAAGAGCTCGAGTTCCGTCGTGGCCAGCATATGCTTGTCGATGATGATTACAACGTCATCGACCGCAACAAAAAGAATAAACAAAAGTGGGAAGTGGGCTACCGTATTGAAGTCGGTGCCGACAATCTCTACCGCGCCGTGTATGACGGCAGTGCGGAAATTTCGCTCAATCGCCGTAAGAAGCCGGATTACCACGGGGCTGCTGGCCTGCTCGATATTCGTGAGGCATTCACCGCCCGTAACCGCATTGGCGGCTTGAACAATACCGGCGAAGCCTTCCGCCTGACCACCACCTATTTCGCGATCGAGCGCGCGGAAGATAAATTGCTGACCATGGTCGAAAAAACCGGCTCGGTGAAACATACGGAGCAATTGCTCCAGCTTTATACGCAAACCGCTTTGCACCAGCTTTCCTGGTCAGTGGATTCGTACGATCTGCCGGTCAAAGCCTCGGCAGTACTGCGCGACAGTATGACGCGGGCGATCGATCAAATGCCCGAAGGCAAGGACAAAGAGCGCCTGAAGTCGACGTACATCGCCCCGTATATCAACCTGCTCGATCGCCCGGCGGAACTGAATGCCGCGATCGAGAAAAACGGTGGCCGTGCGAACTGGATTAACCCCATGCACGACTGGCGTGATGAGCGCCTGGCCGATAAAAAAGTCGTCCGCGATTATGGTAAAGTGCCGCTCACCAAGGAAGTACGCGAGCAGATCCGTCAGCACCCTGAGCGTGAGCGCGAGATTCGTAACAAGTTCGAGTACGATCAGGCGCATCGCTACGGTACGATGGCGGCGAATAAGTTCTGGGCCGATAGCATTCAACCGCCGCAGCAGCAGGAATATAAGCTCGGTATGGGCTTGCTGCATGATGTGGAAAGCCAGAAAGAATCTAACCTTGCGCCGGCACGTATCGAGCTGCTTGAAAAATTACGCTACGATCCCAAAGCGCGCGAGGCTTACCTCAACCACATGTTTGCCACCCCTGGCGGTATGAATCCGCTGATCGAGCTGATCCATCAAAGCTCGGAGAAGAAGAGCAACCATTACCGTCTGCTCGATTACGCCAACCCGAAACAAGCGCGCGAGGCGATGAAAGAAATCGCCACGGCATTCGCGGGTGAAAAAGAGGGTAAAGAAATCCTCCACGGGTCGGGTGGCTTCTTCGATAAACTCTTTAACAGTACCGCGCGTACGGCGACCCTTGGGTATCAGTCGGGCCTCAAAAATATCAACCAAAACAAGGGCGTGATTAACTTCCAGCGGAAGTCTGCGGAGCGTTGGGCGAATGCCGATACGCGTGGCGAAATCGACGGTGCGTTTGTTGCCATGCTTGACGGTGCATTGGGTGCTGCCAAACGCTCGAGCGACTTAAGCAAGCCCGATGCGGTGATCGGCCATATCGCGGCCACCGGCCTCACCCTGGTAGGTGACCGTGACGTCGCCGAGGATATGCGCACTACCAAAACCCACGACGCACTGCGTGCAGCCATTGGTAAAAAGCACAGCAAAACCATGGATGACCAGGCGACGGTCAATCTCAATAATGCGGGCAATCGGCAAGTCACCGCCGCGGTGTATCAGGCGCATCAGAAGGGAATTCTGAGCGGCGAGGCTGTCGGCATCGAGGTGGATGAACAAACCGCGAATGCTGCAATTGCTGCAACCATCGACGGTAAACGCCCCACTATCACTAACGAGGCCATCCAGGCACTTGCCGCTCGGGGCATCATTCCCAAGGGGATGACCCATGAGCAGCTTATCAATGCCGGGGTTTTCCCGAAAGCCTTGAACCTTGATGCAAACGGTAAGGTGATTGATCCAAAATCGCTGGTGATTACACGACTGCCTTCAAGCGCTGCCAATGCGGTGGCGCATGCGGGCGGTACGCTTGCCGGCATCAATGGCATGCATCTAGCCACTACCACGCAAAATAGCGCGATGGTCAGCCAGAACGAGCTGAACGCCTTGAATGCACGCCGCTTGGGTGAAGGCTCACCGGCGACATTCGCCAGCCTGGTCACCGCCTCGATTGTGGCGGCGAACAAAGCGGGCGACAAAGCCACTGCGGCGGCCATCAACAGCCACGTAGCGGCACTCACCAATGGTCAGGGTGGTGCGGGGACGAACCTTGCCGCCCTCATCAATCAGCAAGTGGCCGCGATTACTGCGGCAGGTGGTAGCCCAGCTGCACATGCGGCAGCCAATGCGGCCTTCACCAGCTTCTTCGCCAATGGTGCGGAGGGTAAAGTGAATGCGCTGGCGGCGGGTACGCTTGGCAACAACCTAGGGAACGACCCCAAAGCCGCCGGTGCCGTGTTAGCTGCTGCGCAAGGCAAGGCCGACGCATTGTTTGCTGGCTTGCCAAGAAACGCGCAGAATGATTTGCTCGCCATTGGCAAAATTGCCGACCCCGCGAAGCAGGACGCAGCACTGAAAGCCTTCCAAGGCAAGTATACCGATCAGGTCAATACGCTACTGGCCAAAGATGGTTTGTCGCTGATTGAAGCGCTGAAAGTCTATCTTCTTATCAAATCCTTCGATGGTGGCAAAAAACCACCCAAGGATAAGCCGAAGGAAGAGCCACCGAAGGAAATTCCGGGTGGTGATCTGCCAGGGCCAATGGATAAACCGAAAGTTCCGCCGGTTGATGGCCCACCACAAGTGACGCCGCCGCCGCAGGTGCCTCCACAAACACCGCCGCCGCAGGTACCGCCAGCGCCACCACCACCACCGGCGCCGCCACCATCAACACCACCGGCTGATATTCCAGGAATTGATATTCCTGGCCCAGGGGTTAAACCCGGCAATCCTCCTGGTATTAAACCCGGCGATACGTTGCCTCCGAACATAGAACCAGTGACGCCGCCACCAGCAGTGGTACCCCCACCGCCAATGGTTGCTCCACCGCCGTCAGTAACGCCGCCGGGAGGGGTTACTAATTTACCACCCGCGCCACCGGCACCACCGCCAACACCTATCAGTCCTGGTGTAGAGGCGGGTCCTGGTGGTGGTGGTGGCCTCAGGCCGCCTCCGCCTCCGCCAGCACCCTCAGCACCACCAACGCCTCCCGGTAGATAGGGCTAACACCCCCCACGCATATCGCGTGAGGTAACGAAGCATGACGGCGGGGGAGCAATCCTCCGCCGTTTTGCTGTGCGCGTGGCGGGGCGAGAACGTGGCGCGTTTGAGCAAGAGAAGCATTCAGCATTCAGCATTCGGGATTCAGGGGAAGGAAGAACCAGCGTAAACGGACATGGTTCGTTATTCATTGTATCATGATTCCGTTTAATTTTTGTACAACTCTGCGGGCTCTTGTCATTCCCGCGCAGGCGGGAATGAAAAAATTTCTTTAGGTATAAAAAAGGGACAGTGCATCTCCCTACCGCACCCGCGTAATCATCGCCCCGCACGCGCTGAGTTTTTCCTCGAGGCGCTCATAGCCACGATCGAGATGGTAAATGCGGCCGATGGTGGAAATGCCCTCGGCGGCCATGGCGGCGATGACGAGTGACACGCTCGCACGCAGATCCGTTGCCATTACCGGCGCTGCTTTCATCGGTGTCGGGCCGTGGATGGTGGCGGTATTACCCTCGATGCTGATGTTCGCGCCCATGCGCGCCAGTTCGGGCACATGCATGAAGCGGTTTTCGAAAATCGTTTCACTGATCGTGCTATCGCCCATGGCTTGCGTCAGCACCGTCATCAGCTGCGCTTGCATATCGGTCGGAAAATCGGGGTAGGGCGCGGTGGTGATATTTTTTGCGTTGAGTGGTTTGGCAAGGTCGCACCGCACGCGGATGGAGTTTTCCGTGGTGTCGATCGCAACGCCAATCTCGCGCAAATGATCGATGACGATTGCGAGCGTGTCGGGCCGTGCGTCGAGCAGTTCGACATCCCCCCCCGTCATGGCGACGGCGCAGAGGAACGTACCGGTTTCGATGCGATCCGGAATCACGCGGTAGCTGGTGCCTGAAAGCGCCGTCACGCCACGCACGGTGAGGGTGGCGGTGCCGATGCCGGAAATATCCGCCCCCATGGCAATGAGCAAATGGGCCAAATCGGTAATTTCCGGCTCACGCGCCGCGTTATGAATGGTCGTAGTGCCACGTGCCAGCGTTGCTGCCATCAGCACATTTTCCGTCGCCCCTACCGAGACCTTATCGAAGAATACCTCTCCGCCGATCAGTCCGCCTTGAGGTGCCATCGCTTGCACGTAACCTTCGTGTAGGGTGATGGTGGCACCAAGCGCTTCCATGGCTTTCAGATGCATATCGACTGGCCGTGCGCCGATGGCACAACCACCAGGAAGCGACACTTTCACCTGATGTTCACGGGCAAGGATCGGCCCAAGTACGAGAATACTCGCGCGCATAGTGCGCACCAAATCATAGGGCGCGACAATGTTGGCAATGGTTTCGCAGGTGAGTGACAGTTCGCGGCTGTAATGGCCCGGCATATCCGGGCGATGCAGCATGCCGCCCGACGTATCGCGCAAGCTGAGCTGTGCGCCGTGTTGCACCAGTAATTTGGCCATGGTGGTGATATCGGCGAGGTAGGGCACGTTATCGAGCGTGACTTTTTCGCGCGTCAGCAATGCCGCACACATCAGCGGCAGCGCCGCGTTTTTCGCCCCACCAATGATGATTTTGCCGTGAAGCGGGCGACCGCCCGTAATGTGAAGTTTATCCATAAGGCTACTTCTATAAACTAAATGGCACAAAACAAGATAAAAACAAACTGCAGCGGTAGAGGGTCAGCATGGGTGGCCACGGGGCTATGGGGCAGTGCGAGTATTCAGGAATGCCAACGAACCCGACGAGTCTACAAATACCGAACCGCGGCGCGCAGTATCAGCAGCATTTGGCATAGGGCGGCGATGGCGCTGGCGATGCCTGCGCCCACCAGTCCGTGGCTGGGCACCAGGGTCAGCATCGCCGCGACGTAACTCATCAGCGCCACGCTTTGTGACCCGACAATGGGCCGCATATGGCCGCTGGCGGAGAGGGCTGGCTCGAGCGGGAACACCGCGACCATCAGCGCGCCAGCGACCGCGAGCCACAGCATCGGCGCATAGGCGGCCTCGTAGCCCGGCCCGCCGACAAGATGAATGATCGTTGGGCCCGCCAGTGCCAATACGCCAAGCAGTACGGCGGAAAGCGCGGTGGCAAGGCGTGCGCAGCGCCACATGGTGCGGCGCAACGCCGCGTGGTCATGGGCGGCGACGGCCTGGGCGAACTCGGGGTAAATGGTGGGGGCAAGCAGCTTCTGCGTCGGCTTAACCAGCACGGTGGCCAATTGCTGCGCGATGCGGAACACCCCCGCCGCCGCCGGGCCAAGCAGCCCGCCCACCAGCATTAAACTCAGCGTGCTTTGCATGGCTTGCAAGGTCTGCACATAGGTGCCCGAGGTGATAAATGGCCAGATGCCAACCTCGTCGCTGCGCCACTGGCCTTTAAGGCAGGTGCCAAGCGGTACGCACTGGCGGCGTAGCTCGCTCCAGGCGCGCCAGAATAAACACAGGCGCGAGAGCACGGTTGCCGCCGCCCAGACGATCAGAAATTGCGTCAGCGTACCGTCATTGAACCATAAATAGAGTGTGCCGAAGAGGCGCAGCATCGGTTCAATCGTGGCTTGAAAGCCAATCTGGCGGAATTGTCCGAACAGCCGCAAAATACCGTAATGGCTCGGCACCGGCACCATCAGCACAATCGTGAGTGCATACAGGGCGAACGCATCGAGCATTGCCGGTGGCAAACCATACCAGCGCGCGATCACCGGCAAAAAGACCTGCAGCAGCACCAGGCTTAACACGGCGGCGAGCATATCCCAGCGCAGGGTGAAAGCGATCAGCCGGGTCAGGCGCGGTAGGTCGTCGTCATGGCGCGCAAGTGCGCCGTAACGCACGACGGTTGGCCAGTTATGCAGCCGCAGCAATTGCGAGATACCATAGACCGTGCCATGGATGAGGGCGAGCGCACCAAACCCCTCAACACCGAGCGTGCGCGCCGCCAACCCGGCATAAATTAGCGCGATCACCCCTTGCGCCGATTTGCCCATCAGCACGGCGGCCATGCTGCGCATCGGCGAGTAGCGTTCGGTTTTGGATGGGTGAGGATTCAGTGTCATGCGTTCGACGTAACCGATTTTACGATAGCCGCCCACCAAAAGTTTCTTTATGGTCGCGCCCATGCATCGTTGTTGTTTATGGCGCGTTCGATTACCCCACTCCATGCTAGCGGGGGCATGGTGGTAACGCTTGGCCTCAGCCGCATCGACCGCTATGTCATGCTGCGCATCGGCAAGCTGTTTGTGCTGATCGCGTTTTTGCTGCTGCTGATCCTCTCGCTCGAGCGCTTGCTGCGCCTGGTCGATGAAGTCACCGCGTATGGCGCACCGTTGGGCCGTGCGCTCGAGCTGCTCGTTTATTTGCAGCCGCATTACCTGGGCCTGTCGATTCCCGCGGCCTTCTTTCTTGCCGTCATGCTGACGATTCGCCGCTTTCAGGAACAGTCCGAAATGGTGATGTTTCATGCCGCCGGCCGCTCCCTCATGCGCATGCTCTGGCCAATTGCGGTGATGGCCACGGGCCTTGCCATCCTCGTCTTTGCCTTGGTTGCCTATGCCCAGCCCTATAGCCGCTATGCCTACCGCGCTGCCTACCACGATTTGCGCGAGAACAAAGCTAACCTCAAATTGCGCCCGGGCGTGTTTCAAAAAATCGGGAAAAACATCGTGGTGCGCATCGAGGCCATCGAAAGCGAGCAGCCGCTGGTGATGCACGGTATGTTCGTTTTCGCCACCGACCGGGCGAAGCGTCGTACCCTGATCGCCGCGAAAGACGCTTCGACCGTACCCGGGCAAACCACCATTTTTCCGCTGATTTTGCGTCATGGCACCATCACCCGCGAATGGCCGGGTGGCGGCGTGCGCATGGTACGCTTTGACGAATATTCCTGGAACCCCGAGATTGCGCAACCCAAGGCCTATGGGCTGCGCGGCGACGATAGCCGCGAGCTCACCATCGGCGAGTTATGGGGCAGTGGTTCCCCACATCCGGACTTTTCCGACACGCCCGCCGAGCGCCGCGCCGAGTTTCATCACCGCTGGGTGAAAGTCATGTCGCTGCCATTCTTGGGGCTACTGGCGATGGGCCTTGGTCTCATGGGCGATAACCGCTCGGGCCGCGCCTACGGCATCGGTATCGGCTTATGTTTGCTGGTGCTGTACGAAAAACTGCTGGGCTTTGGCGAGGCGCTGGTGGCGGATGGCACCTCGCCCTGGCTTGGCCTGTGGGGGCCGTGGCTGCTGCTTGGGGTGGGCACCGCGCTGCTACTCATACGACGCAATATCTACCCGCATCGCTTGCAGCTACGCCGGGGGCATGCATGACCCTTGCCCGTAGCATTTTATCACGCTTTTTCCTCCTGTGGCTGATGATTCTGCTCGGGCTGACCGGTCTGCTCAGCGTCTTTGATCTGCTCGCCAATGCGCGCAACGTGCTCGCCAACCACCCCCACGCGCTGATGCCGCTTTTATGGTATATCGGTCTGCGCGCGCAGCAGATTCTTTCGTTTATTTTACCCTTATCGGTGTTCCTCGCGGCGCTGTTTTTATTCGTGCGCATGGTGCTGTCGCAGGAGATGGTGATTCTGCGCGCGGTCGGCATTTCGGTTTATTACGTGCTTCGGGTCGTGGCGCTGGGCTGTGTTGCCATTGCGATCATCCATCTGGTGCTGTCGAATTTCTGGCTACCGCGCAGCTCGGCCACACTCAATCAGTGGCGGGCGGAAAATTTCGCCGGTAGCCCAAAAGCGATGGCGCTGCCGACACAAAGCAGCTGGCTCATCATCGACGACGCGCTGGTTTATGTCGGCTCCACCGCCAAGCAGGGCCACGAACTTAACACCGTCATCTGGATCGAGCGCGACGCCGAAGGCAATGCCCGTAACTACCTTGCGGCCGACCGCGCCATTTACCGTAATGGCGAGTGGCTGCTCAGCGGTGTGCGCGAGGTCAGCCCGGATGCGCAAGGCCCCACGACCACGGCCGCGACCATGCGTAAAAACCTGCCGGTGGAACCGAAAACCATCCGCCTGGCTGGCTACCGCGAGGAGGAGCTGAGCTACGGCGATTTGATGCTGCTGATGGATGAGGAGCTGCAGCTTGATCAAACCTCGCAGCCCTATCATTTCTGGTTTCAGCGTAAAATCGCTTACCCGTTCAGCTCGTTTGTCATGCTACTCATTGCCGCACCGCTTGCCCTGCAGCTTGCCCGGCGTAACCGCCTGTTTACCGCCAGTTTCATCAGCATGATGTGTGCGCTTGGCTTTTATGTTGCCCAGCAGCTCTTTGCCTCGTTTGGCGAAACCGGCTTACTGCCACCGATTCTCGCGGCTTGGGGGCCATTAATCATCGCCGGCGCTTTGGGTAACTGGGCGGTGCTCCACCGGGAAAATTAGGCCGTATTGCCCCAAGCGCGCCTAGGGGATATGGTTCGTTATTCGTTATTCAAAAGAAGTGGTAGCCAACGGCACTGCCACTGCCAGATCCGGCTGACTTAACGGTTTTTCACTTGAGATAAGCTTGTCTAGCGCTGTATAAGCGATCCATGGCTTGGATTCATCGGTTACAGCTGCGCCCCAAACATCGCCTCGATGCGATGGGCTTGCGCGATTTATGGCTGGCATTTATTTGCCATGCCACGGTGCAGGTTTATGCCGTGCTCACCGGCGTAAGTCTTGCCCTGCTTAGCCAGATGGCCATCCGCCCCGGCGCGTTCATCGCTTGCGTTGCGCTTGGCATCGCCATCTATCCGCTCGCCTGGTACCTCTTGCACCGCTACGTGCTGCATGGCCGCTATCTCTATCGCTTCAAGGCCACCGCCGCGCTATGGAAGCGCATCCATTTCGACCATCACCGCGACCCGCACGACCTTGACGTGCTGTTTGGCTCGCTCGCCACCACCTTGCCCACGATTGCGCTCGTCACCATGCCCGTGGGCTATGCGGTGAGCGGCCTCGCCGGCGCAGTGGCGGCCTTTGTCACGGGCCTTGCCGTCACCTTGTTTTATGAATTCTGCCACTGCATCCAACATCTCAAATACCAACCGCAGTGGGCCTGGGTCGCGCGAATTAAAAAATACCATCTGCAGCATCATTTCCATGACGAGCACCATAATTTCGGCATTACCAACTATCTGTGCGACCGATTATTTGGCACATTTCAGGCCAAACCCTCGGCCGCCACGCGCAGCGATACGGTGTTTAACTTGGGCTACACGCGCGAGGAAGTGCGCCGCTATCCCTGGGTTGCCGCGCTGACCCATGACCTTGACCTTGAGACCGCAATCCGCGACGGGGTGGCGCGGCGCGATCACCGCGCACTGGCAGCCATCGCGGCAGCGGGCGAGGCACCGCGCGCGCCATCGGCCGACGCCTTGGCCCAATGACCGCGATTCTTGCTGCGACATCCCCCCGCGTGCGGCGTGACTTTATTGCTTTGCCCGCGCGCATTTACCGCGATGATCCCAATTACACCCCGCGCCTTCATCTCGAAATGCGCGACCATCTCAACCCGAAAAAAAATCCCTACCTGCGCGGCGTCACCTATCAGCTGTTCGTTGCTTATGAAAACGCGAAGCCGGTTGGCCGCATCAGCGTGCAGATCGACCCGCGCGCACAAACCGCGGGTGCGGGCCTCGTCGGGCATTTCGGCTTTCTCGATGCCATCGACGCGCCGACGATGAAGCTCCTGCTCACCCACGCCGAATCCTGGCTTGCTGCCCAGGGTGCCACCCGCATCGCCGGGCCGTATAGTTTTTCAATCAACGACGAATGCGGGCTATTGGTCGAGGGGCATGACACCCCATCCTACCTGATGATGAACCACGCCCCCGTCTGGATGGCCGACGCGATCGCCGCGCATGGATTCATCTGCGAGAAAACGCTGCTCGCCTTTCATATGGATACGCGCACGCCGTTTCCCAAAGCCATGACGCGCGTGAGCGAGGCCACCGCCGCAACGCCAGGCCTCACCATGCGCAGCATCAACCCGCGCGCGCTTGGTGCGGATTTGGCGTCGATGCTCACCATTTTCAACGAAGCCTGGCGCGAGAATTGGGGCTTTATTCCGATGAATGCCGCCGAAACCGAATATATGGCCCATAATTTGAAGCCGATCCTGATTCCCTCGCTGGGCGCTATCGCGAGCATCAACAATCAACCGGCGGCGATGATTCTCGCCCTGCCAAACGTGATGGAAGCCCTGTGCGGGCTTAAGGGACGCTTACTACCCTTCGGCTGGCTGAAACTTTTATGGCGGTTGAAACTGCGCGGTGTATCGAGCGCGCGGGTGATCCTTATGGGCATCCGACCCGAATTCCGCGCGGGCTATCTGGCGGCGGGGCTATCAGCGCATCTCATCCATCGCTTGCGCGAAGCGTGCCTCGCTCAGCGCATGCGCTTCATCGAGATGTCATGGATTTTGGAGGATAACCACGCCATGATCCGCCTCATCGAAGCGGTCGGCGGCTACGTCCATAAACGCTACGTACTTTACAGCAAGGAGATCGCATGCAGGTCGTGATCCTCGCAGGTGAGCGCGAAGGCGGCGACCCGCTCGCCCGGGCGCAAGGAGTCAGCAGCAAAGCCCTGCTCATGATCGCGGGCAAGCCCATGCTGCGCCATGTGCTTGATGCCTTCGCGCCGGTCGATGCTGTTGCTGGCATCACCCTTTGCAGCCACCCGATCACGGGCTTCGCGGGGCCATGGCTCGCCCCAGGCAGAAGCCCCTGCGCGAGTGCCATCGCCGCACTCGACAAGCTCGGCACGCCGCTACTCATGACGACGGCGGATCACCCGCTGCTTACCCCCGCCATCCTCGATCAGTTTCTCGCGCGTGCTGCGTTACAGGCCGATGCTGATATCTGCGTTGGCATGGTGCCGCTTACGCATATCCTCGCCCGCTATCCGCAGGCGCGGCGCACCCGCTTGCGCTTCAAGGGCGGCAGCATCAGCGGCGCGAATCTGTTTTTGCTGCGCACCCCTAAGGCGCGCGGGCTGCTGGATTTTTGGCAGCGGCTTGAGGCCCATCGCAAATCACCGTGGCGCATGGCGCGCATCCTCGGGCTGGCTAGCATTGCGCGTTACGCGCTCGGGGTCATGACACTCGACCATTTGGCCGCATTGCTTTACGCCCGCACCGGCGCGCGGATTGCGACCATCCTGCTCGATGACCCCCACGCCGCGATCGATGTCGATACGGCCGAGGACCTCGCCTTGGTGCGCCATTTCCTTGAATCACCCACTGCTACGGAGTCGTTATGATGCGCTATCGCTCGCTGCTTGCCGTGATCGCGGCCGCGTTTATTGCTGCACCGCTTGCTCAGGCGCAAACCGCAACACCATCCTCCCTCATCGGCTATTGGATGGTGAAGAAAAAAGACGTGGTGGTGCGCATCACCCCCTGCAGCAAAACGAGCGACAAACTTTGTGGCTATATTGCTTGGGTCGCGCCCACCGCAAAGCAGCAGAAGGACAGCCTCAACCCCGATGTAAGCAAGCGCGAACGGTCCTTATGTGGCATCCGCGTGATGTGGAATATGCAGCCGCTTGCGGATGAACCCGGCACCTATGACGGCGAGATTTACAAAGCCAATAGCGGCAAAAACTACGATGCAATGATTCACCGTAACGCCGATGGTAAGCTTGAGCTGCGCGGCTATGTCGGCGTACCAGCGATTGGTAAAACCAGCATGCTCAGCCCGGTTGGTGCCAAAAGCAAGCGCTGGTGTCGTGCGCAATAATCGCGCCGATCTATTTTCTAACGAAACGCCCGCGCGCGTAAGCCTTTGATGAAGAGTGGCAGTGCAGCAAGCAGCGGGTGGCGGCGCTGAAAGGGTGTCGCTACCAAGGTCACTCCGCTATGCCGCGCGATTTTCTGCAGCAGATAATCGATTCCGGCGCGGTAGGTGAAAGCGGCTTTGAGCAAGCGGCAAACATGAATCACTTTGCTGAGTTTATTGCGCACCATCTGATGGCGTTGTGCGCGCTGCTGTGCTGCAGCATTTTCTGCTACATGTAACTGTCCTAGCGCATCGATCGTTAGCGGTAATTGCCCAGTTTCGATTACTGCCATCGTGCGTGCGGCCAAATCATGCTGCGATGCGGCAACAAGGGTGGTTAAGCGTGTAGGGGCTTCCGCACGAAATTCACTGGCATAGGTTTGCGTAAGGCCAATCTGCCAAAAGTCCGATATGCTCACTGGCGCATGCACCCACGGCAATGTTGCGCGGTGGAATTGCAGCACTGCCTCAGCAAGCGCGGTGAGCATATCGGTTTTTGCTGCTGCATCGCGTGCAGCAATCAGCCGCGCGGGTTGCGCAAACCGTGCCCAGGTTTGCGGACTGATGACGCGGCCTTGGCAGTGCCGCAGGAATTGATCGCGGCGCATTACCGCAATTTTTGCGCGTAAGCCGGCACCGTTTTCGTCCGTGGTTTCATGCGCATAGACATTCGGCGCAAGCACTCGGCCAGCAAGGCGCAGCAAGGGGTTTGCCGTCACGCTGCGGTAACGATCGACCAGCACCACCATATCCCATAACGCCTCGGCACCCGGGGCTTTCCATAATTGCGAGCCGTAAAATAAACCGCCCACCACTGCCGATGGCGCGGGCAATTCTGCACAAAAACTGGCGTAAAGCGTGCTCACTTCGTTCGGCACTGGCTCGGTGGATTGCCCCATGATGATCGACTGTAATGCACCAAGATTCATTGTAAGAACCTCACCGGTGACGCTACCGTCATCCTCAGCGGCGCACTCGCGCGGCAACGGAAAATTTCCCCATCCAGGGTCACTTCACCATCCATGGCGAGCGCGAGCGTTTCGCCCGTCCAATAGCGTAAAGGCACAGGATCGGTCAGGCCCGGCCATGCGGTTTGATGCGTGCGCCATAGCGTTGGCAATCGGCGAAGCAGCCCATCGCCTTCCGGGCGAATCACGATGCCGCGCAGTGGCATGGTGGATGCGGGCAAGCGAATGCCAAGTAGCAGACGATCAAGCGTCGTGAGAATGAGGGCGATATGCGGCATCGCATGCACCGCACCATCAAGCGTCAGGGTGATGGGGGTTGGCGCAAGTAGCGGGTGGTTGGCCACCCGGCCGCGCAGCAACGCGACGATCGCCGAGCCGATCATCGCCGCTTCGCCGAATACGCCGGTGATGCCCCGCCGCTGCCAGCTGCTACGCGCATGGTGAATGCCCCGCACAATCGCATGCGTCCCGAAGAAAAACCCGTAATGCGGGCTGGGCAAATCGCCCCCGCTCAGGCAGAGAAGATCGCGCGTGGTGATGCTCCAATGGGCATCATTGCGCGTGATAATTTTTTCAAGTGCGCGCACGGGGTCACCGCCAAAGCCGACATCGCGATGGGTCATGTTCGTCGTACCGCCCCGCAGCAAAATGATCGCGGGGCACCAGGATGCAAGCGCTGCTACAACCCGTAAGCGGGTGAGCACAAAGTCAAGCGTGCCATCCCCGCCATTGACGATGAGCGTGTCGACACCACGATCGGCGAATTGCACGAGCAGCGCGTCAAGCAGTGCCGGCGTGGCGAGCATCGCCGCATCGATGACATGCGCCTCTATCCCAAGCGTGGCGGCTTGCGCCATTACCGCGCTTAGGTGCTCACGGTTATAGCGGCTAAGCGCGTTGCTGATGAGCGCGAGCCTCATGCGCCATGGAGCCACGAGGTGATGGGCGTACCCGCCCGCCGCAGCTTCTCGGCCTGCGCCACTTGCACCAGCTGTACGCCAAGCGAAGCCACCGTCCAGACGGCGACCGCGATCAATCCCCAATCCGGACGCGCCACAAAAAGCGACAATTGCAGCAAAATCATATTGGGGTTACGCCGCGCCATGAACAGGCGAAAGCGCGAGTCGAAGCGCCGCCAGACATGCACATGCATGCCATAACGGCGGGTGAAATAGCCCTCGCACAAGCGGCCGAGAATATAGCCGCCAAAAATCAGCCACATCAGCAGTGCAAACTGGCCATCACCGAGCGGTGTTGGGCTGAGCGCCAAGCCCACACCCCAAGCATAATACCAAAAGGGCGGATGGATAAGGTCGATCCCGTGATCGAACACATTGCCCCACCACGAACTGGTGAGGGTAACGCGGGCGAGCTTACCATCGACCGTATCCAGAAACGTCATCACCCAAGCGGCGAGCATGCCAACCCAGAAATAGCCCGAGGCGAATAGCCATAAGCACGCAAGCACCAACACTGCCGAGACCACCGTCACCTGATTGGGGCTGAGATGCCGCCGGGCGCACCAGCGGGTGGCATAAAACGCCGGCACCGGCCAGGCGAATTTAGTGACGAGGTCCGTCACCCCTTTGTACGAGGTGCGGAATAATTTACGCTCGACATCATCGACCGTCGCAGCACTTAAATGATGGCAGGCCGGCGTCTCGCGCTTGCGCAATTTATGATCATACGCACTGGCCAGATCGGCCGGAATCACCGCGCGCAGGCCCGTTGGCAGTGCGCCGTTGCCTTCAAGCCACGCAATCGCCTCGGCCAGCATCTCGGGCGGCACACTCGCCGCACAGGGCGCACCCGTCACCGGGTCGATGACGGCGATCGGTGCCTCCACCATCAGCCCGCGTAAGATCGGGGTGTCGAACACCCAATCCTCGCGCACGGCGATTTCAAATGCCGCCGCCGCTTCACGCGGGGTGCGCAGCAGGTGAAATTGCTTATCGAGCCGTGCAGCACTGGTCATGCCCCAAAGGGGTGGCAAGCCGGTAACGGCTACGAGATGGTATGGGTTCTTGACAGGGTGGGTCATATACGTTCAGCTAGGCCTATGGTTAGAATTGCGCATTGTTCCGACATGCATGTGTCGCCGTTACCGGCCATGCGCCGAGCAGAATTCACGCTCAAACGCGGGTTAGCATACCTGTCGTGGCAGCGCAAACGCAAGCATCGCTTTTCAGCAGACATACTTGCGCGGCTCGTGGCCGATATTGCGGCCTATACGCCCGATCATACCGTCATCACCGGCGATCAATGCAATCTCAGCCTTGAAGCGGAATTTGCGCACAGCGCCGACTGGCTGGCGCGATTCGGCAATCCGCATGATGTCAGCGTCATCCCCGGCAACCATGATGCGCACCATCCGCGCATGCTGGGTGCCTGGCAGCAGCACTGGGGCGCCTATATGTGCGGCGATGATGGCGATGGCGAATTTCCTTATCTGCGCGTGCGTGGGCCGGTCGCGATCATCGGTCTGTCAAGCGCTGTGGCCACCCCACTTCTGTTCGCCCATGGCCGTGTGGGCCGTGCGCAACGCGAACGCTTGCGCCATATGCTCACTCAAACTCAAGCGCACGGATTATGCCGCGTGCTGCTCATCCATCATCCCTTGCAGGCGGGCGCCATGCGTTGGCGCAAATCGCTGCACGATGCCAAGGCACTGCGTGCATTGCTCGCGCAATGCGGTGCCGAGTTGGTGCTGCACGGCCATGGCCACAGCCCCATGCGCGGCGAGATTGCCGGGCCAAACGGCCGCCGCATCGCCGTGCGCGGTTGTGCTTCGGCCTCGGCCAATGGGCGCGGCATGCCGGGGGCACATTACCACCAGATTGCGATCACCCCCACCGGTGAGGGCGGCACGAATGGTTGGCAGATTGCCATTACCCACCGCCATTACGATGCGGCGAGCGAATGCTTCATCGACGGCGATATCGAAACATTGACGCTCGGCGCGCGGTGATAGGGGACAGGATTTGACAGGCGCACCCGCGCTCATTACATACGAGCAGATAACCT
>CAZZCK010000001.1:31572-37706 GCA_964652475.1 uncultured Azospirillum sp. | reverse complement strand
TTAAGGAAATTCCATGCGTGCGATTATTTTAAGTGCCGGCCAAGGCAGCCGCTTGTTGCCCCTCACCGAACGCCTGCCCAAATGCCTCCTTGATCTGGGCGAAGGGCAAAGCGTGCTGCGCTGGCAGATCCGTCAGCTTGAAGGCGCCGGCGTCACCGCGATCGATATCGTCACCGGCTTTCATGCGCCGTTGGTCGATGAAGACCTCGCGTGCTATCACGGCCCGGTTACCTTGCGCACGATATTTAACCCGTTCTTCAAAGTGGCCGATAACCTCGGTAGTGTCTGGCTGGCGTTGCGTGATTTACCGGCCGATACCACCCGCTTCATGATCGTCAACGGCGATACGCTGTTCACCACCAACGTTGCCAAGCAATTGCTGCAAGCGGCGCGCGCGCCCATCACCCTCGCCGTTTCGCAAAAGCCGCGCTACGATGCGGATGATATGAAGGTCATCCGCGAGGGGTCGCGCTTGCGCAATGTTGGCAAGTCGCTGGGGCTTGATCAGGTGGATGGCGAATCGATCGGCATGATGGTGTTCGAGGGCAGCGGCATTACCGAGTTTCGTCGCATGGTCGAAGAAACCATCGCGAGCCCCGAAGGCACCAATGTCTGGTATTTATCGGTGCTGAATCGCCTCGCACAGGCGAGCCATGTCGAAACGGCGGAAGTGCCCGCCGATTTATGGTGCGAGGTCGATTTCCCGGCGGATTATGAGCATGCGAAACTTGCGGTCGCGCAGTGGCGGGGGCAATAAATCGGGCGAGTGAGAACCCTACCATTTTGTCATTCCCGCGAAGGCGGGAATCCACTTCTTTGCTAAAGGAGATTCCCGCCTTCGCGGGAATGACAAGTGTTTAGGTTTTTTGTTCAAATCGACTATAAATAAAATCGCGAAAAACCCTACGCCGCGCAGGCATAGGCGCGTAAATCGGCGAAAGCCACGAGCGCCTGGTCGATCTCCTCCACCGTATGCGCGGCACTGACCGAACAGCGCAACAGGCAGAAACCATGCGGGGTTGCGGGCGGTACGGCGAGGTTGACATACACCCCGCGCGCGAGCAACTCGCGCCAGCATTGCACACCCTCGGGTACGCTTGGCATGCGCACGCCAATCACCGGCGTCATCTCGGGGCCAACCGCATAGCCAAGGTTCACCAGGCCATTGTAAAGATGTGCCGCGTTGCGCCACAGTGCGGCGCGCAGTTCGGGTTTCTCGGCAATATGACGCAGATTCACCATCGCCCCGGCGACCACCGAGGGTGGCAGCGATGCCGTAAAAATATACGGGCGCGCGGTCAGGCGCATGGTGTCGAGTGCCGCATGGTTGCTGACGCAAAACCCACCAATGGTGCCTACCGATTTTGAGAAGGTGCCAAGGATGAAATCCACATCCGCCTCAAGCCCGGTTTCCTCGGCCAGGCCACGGCCGGTAGCGCCTAAAACGCCCAGCGAGTGCGCTTCATCGACCATCACATAGCAGCCGTATTTTTTGGCGACCGCGACCAATTGCTTGAGCGGCGCGCGGTCACCAATCATCGAATAAATTCCCTCGACAATCAGCAATTTGTTGCGCCCGGCGGGCAGCCGTGCGAGGCGTTTGTCGAGATCGTCCGCGTCGTTATGCTTGAAGCGGATCACCGTCGCGTTGCCCATTTTGCAGCCGTCGTAAATACTTGCATGCGAATCGGCATCGAGCAAAATCACGTCATCTTTTCCCGCAATCGCCGAGATAAAGCCAAGGTTTGCCTGATAGCCGGTGGTGAAAAGCATCGCATGCGACCGGCCATAAAATTGGGCGATCTGGCGCTCAAGCGCCTGGTGCAGCGAAAAACTTCCATTGGCAACGCGGCTACCAGTCGAGCCGGTGCCAAGGCGCAAGGCCTCGGTCGCGGCCGTAAGCGCTTCGTCGTCAAAGGTCAGGCCGAGATAGTTATTAGTCCCCAACAGCAAGCAGGAGGCACCGTTAATCACGGCGCGGGTGGGCGAGGTAATGGCTTGCATTTCAACCGCTAATGGGTTCATGCCACACAGTGCCACCACATCGCGCATCTGCCCGGCGACGGGCGCAAATTTATCGAGTAAATCGCTCATCACGCCGCCTGTGCAATCTTGCTTTCGACCACCCGCGCGATCTGGCCGATGGTGCGCACGTCGCTGAGCTCGTTGATGGGGATCGAGACGTTGTAGGTTTCTTCAAGCGTAAAAATCAGCTCCATCACCGCGAGGGAATCGGCGTGGGTATCGGTGGTGATATCGGTCGCCTCGCTCAACGAAATTTTCTCGTGGTTGACCTTTTCGAGCTCCTCGATAATCAGCCCAATAATTTGGCTATAGCTACCTGTTGCTTGTGTCATATGGCCCTTTTTTCCTCAAAGAATTGCGATTTTTTTAGAAGTTTTGGCCAAAAAATCAAGAAAAAATGCCCCGAATCGATGGTTTTTTACCGCGTATTCATCGGTTTTTTGCTATTTTTTACCCGGTTTTTCTTTCTGCTGCGTATCAAACCAGGCCAGGGTTTGTGCAAAACCCTGCCTCAGATCGGTGCGCGGTTGCCACCCGCTGATGGCCATGAATGGGCCGGGGTCGACCGACCAATCCGCATGCGCCAATTCGCGGATTTTGCCCGGCGAGATGAAGCTCGTACGTCCACGAAACCGAGCAATCGCTACCTGGCCATACGCCACCATCAGCGCCAGCCATCGCGGCACCGGGGTCAGCCGCACCGGGCGCTTAAGTGCCTGACTGGATGCGGTAAAAAGCTCGGCCCAGCGATAGCCTCCGCGATGGTCGGCCAGTTCGTAGCAGGCACCCGTCGGCGCTGCTTGCACCCCAAGCCAGGCCAGGATCGCTGCCACCATATCATCGATATACAGCATGGAAATCTGCGCTTCCGATTTACAGGGCAGCATGACGCGGCCTTTGGCGATCATACGCAGCAATTCCAGGCTGTTAGCATCGCCCGGGCCATAAAGCGCCGGTGGGCGAATGATGTCCCACGCCATGGCCCCCGCCTCGGCCCCTAGCGCTTCTTCACCGGCGCGCTTACTGGTGGCATAGGGCGATAGATGGGGCGCGCGCGCAGCCAAGCTCGAGACCAGCAAAAAGCGAGAAACCCCAGCTTTTGCCGCCGCTTGCGCGAGTATCCCGGTTGCCGTCGCGTTGACCTGCATGAATTGCGCTGGGCGCATGGCTGCGACCAAACCGGCGGCATGAATCACCACATCCGCCCCTTCGACCAGCGCCGTGCAGGCAACGGGATCATCGACGCTGCCATGGATCACTCGCAGCTGCGCATGCGCTGGCAAGGCGGCGCGATGGGTCAGGGCGCGCACCGCGTAACCCCCATCCAGCAAGGCTTTCAGCAGATGACGACCCAGAAATCCCGACGCACCCGTGAGGGCGACTAGCTCTGTTCCACGTCGCATAATTGGCCTTTGAGATAGGCTTTCTTCGCCTTCGCGCGGCTCAATTTACCGGAGGTGGTGAAGGGCAAACTGCCCGCAGGGATCAGTACCACCTTGCAATCAATCCCCGTATTGCGAAACACCGCGGCGTGGATGCGGTTGCGCAAATCGCGCCGGCCCTCGGGCGTGCTGATGCGGCATTGAGCAAGCAGCATCGCCCGCTCTTTGCCATCCGGCCCTTCGACAGCAAAGGCCGCCGTATCGCGCGCGCGCAACTCTTCGATGTCGGTCTCGGCGTGCCATTCCAAATCCTGCGGCCAGATATTGCGACCATTGATAATAATCAAATCCTTCTGCCGGCCGGTGATGACCAGCTGACCATCGGCAATATAGCCCATATCGCCGGTATTGAGCCAGCCGTTCGGGTCGACGGCGGTTGTCGAATCTTCCTCATGCGCGTAATAGCCGCTCATCAGGCTTGGGCCGCTAATATAGACCGTGCCGACCCTGCGCTCAGGAAGCACGGCGCCCGCTTCGTCGCGGATTTGCATGCTGTAGCCCGGCAGCGGCGTGCCACACCCAGCGAACTGACGCAGATGGCTCGGCAGTGGTGCATCGCCGGCAACATCCATTTTCTTGGCCTGACCGGCATCGATCAGCGCCGCTTTATCGATCGTATCGATAAATACCCCATCCGCAAGGGAGGTGAAGCTGAAGGCCAGCGTCATTTCCGCGAGGCCATAGCTGGGCACCAGCGCTTTTTGCACAAAACCATAAGGGGCAAAAGTCTCCTGAAAACGCGCGATAATCTCCGGCTGCACCATTTCGCCGCCAATCCCCGCTACCCGCCAGCAGGACAAATCAAGATCAAGCATCGAGGAACGGGCGGCGCGGCGTGCGCAAATATCGTAGCCAAAGGTGGGGCTGAACGACATGGTGCAGCGATTGCGCGAAATAATTTCAAGCCATAATAGTGGCCGGCGCGCGAAATAATCGGTGTTCAAAAAATCGATCGAGACTTGGGTGGTGAGCGGAATCAACAAAAAGCCGATCAGCCCCATATCATGGTAAAACGGTAGCCACGAGGCGCAGCGATCGCCCGGCTCCATGCGTAACCCATGCTGCGCGACCGCCTTGGCATTGGCCATCACCGCACGCTGGTTAATCACCACCCCAAGCGGGTAACGCGTGCTGCCCGAGGAATATTGAATATGGCTTTCTTCCTCGGCATTGAAAGGCCGCAAGGCCGACTCCGCCACCGCCGGCGCACCCATCACATCGGCGATCGTGCCAATCAGCAGCATCGGTTTTTCGCTCGACGCTTGCGTCAGATCGGCGAGATGCTCGGGCATACCAATCGCCACCCGCGCGCCGGAGGAACCAAGCACCCGCTTCAGTTGCGCCTGATAGCCAACACGGCCACCAAGGCCCGTCACCACCGGCAAGGGCACCGACAACAAGCCGGCATATTGGCAGGCAAAAAACACCACGACAAAATCAATCGTCATGCTCGCAACCACACCGACGCGATCGCCGCGATCAAGCCCAAGGCCGAGCAGGTGGGTGGCAAGCGTGCGCGCCCGCGCCCGAATTTCGTGATAGGGGTAGGCCCCCTCAAGGGCGCCTTTGGCATCATAAAAATTGAGGCCGGTTTCGCCGCGCGCGGCGTAATCAAGCGCCTCGCCCAGCGTGCCGAACTCGGCGCGCACCACGGGCAGGGATTGATTCAGCGTCGGCGTGCAGGGGTTATCAAGCGCGAAGCTCGGCACCGGTGCCGCCTTCGCCAGAGCGGATGTTTGTAACACGAAAAATAATCCTCATGGGTGAGATAACGTGAGGTAAATAGCGTAGTCTGTCGATGATTGCGCCTTAAATGATGGTCATTCATCGCACAACATAAAAAATCACCTTAGTACTGCCCTCTGTGCGACAAAACGCACGAATCATTACCAAATCTTACGAGGAGGCGCGGACGGCTCTTATCGCTATAGTCGATCTGAATAATAATCTTTCTTACCTTCCCACCGGCTTTCCGCTGGAAAGGTTGAAAAATACTATTATGCTGCAGCGCACATGACCATTACCCTCGCATCCCCCATGATACTGGCTCTACCCAAGGGCCGCATTTACGACGAGCTTCAACCCGTGCTCGCGCGGGTGGGTATCACGCCCGAGGCGGATTTTTTTGATGCGAATAGCCGCGCGCTTAAATTCGCCACCAACATTGAAGGCCTTTCCATCATCCGCGTGCGCTCGTTCGATGTCGCAACGTTCGTGGCTTACGGTGCAGCTCAACTCGGTGTGGCGGGCAGCGATGTGATCGAAGAATTCAACTACCCGGACCTTTACGCCCCGCTCGATTTAGGCATTGGCAAATGCCGCTTAAGCGTTGCCGAGCCAGCCAGTGTGGCAGCAACGGACGACCCGACACGCTGGAGCCATGTGCGCATCGCCACCAAATACCCGAACCTCACCAGCCGCCACTTCGCCAGCCGCGGCGTGCAGGCCGAGTGCATTCATTTGAACGGCGCGATGGAGCTGGCACCCGCCATTGGCCTAAGCGAGCGCATTGTCGATCTTGTCTCAAGCGGCGCGACGCTTGCGGCAAATGGGCTGGTCGAGGTCGAGAAAATTATGGATATTTCGTCGCGCCTCATCGTTAATCGCGCGGCCTATAAAACCCGCAACGCGGAAATCGCGCCCATCCTCGATGCGTTTCGTGAGGCG
>CAZZCK010000001.1:16790-31472 GCA_964652475.1 uncultured Azospirillum sp. | reverse complement strand
GCCAGCGCTACGGCGAAGGTGCCGATGTTTCGGCCACCGTGCGCGATATTTTGCGCGAAGTGCGCACACGTGGCGATGGTGCGGTTGTCGAGTACACCAAGAAATTCGATGGTTGGGATGCGACGGCAGCCAGCATGCGCATGAGCGTGAAGGAAATCGCCGATGCAGCGAGTGCGTGCACGCCAGACGTGCGCAACGCACTTGCCGTCGCGGCTGAGCGCATTCGCGCCTATCACGAAATGCAGCGCCCCACGGATCACCGCTATGTCGATGCATCGGGTATCACGCTCGGTTGGAAATATGCCGCGATCGATGCGGTGGGCCTCTACGTTCCCGGCGGCAAAGCGAGCTATCCCAGCAGCGTGTTGATGAACGCGATTCCGGCGCGCGTCGCTGGTGTGCACCGCATTGCCATGGTGGTGCCGACACCTCGCGGTGAAGTCAACCCGGCGGTGTTTGCGGCCGCGCAGGTGGCGGGGATTGACGAAATCTATCGCATCGGCGGGGCACAAGCGATTGGCGCCCTGGCCTATGGCACCGCGACTATTCAGGCGGTCGATAAAATCGCCGGGCCGGGTAACCAATATGTTGCCGAAGCAAAACGACAGGTCTACGGCACCGTCGGCATCGATACCATCACCGGCCCGTCAGAAATTCTGGTCGTCGCCGACAACAAAAACGACCCAAAATGGATCGCAGCCGATTTGCTCAGTCAAGCCGAGCACGATGAAACATCACAATCCATACTCATCACGAACGATGCGGCGTTTGCGGCGCGTGTCGCGGCGGAAATTGAAACCCTATTGACGACCCTTGCCAAGCGCGATATCGCCCGCTCTAGCTGGGAAAACCACGGGATGATTATTCTCGTGCGCGATTTTTCAGAAGCCGTCGCGGCGATTGATATGATCGCCCCCGAGCATCTCGAACTTGCTATCGATACTCCCGAAATCATCGCCGAAAAAGTGCGCTACGCGGGAGCGATTTTCCTTGGGCGCAACGTGCCCGAAGCGCTGGGTGATTATATTGCAGGCCCTAGCCACGTATTGCCTACCTCGCGCGCGGCGCGGTTCTCAAGCGGCCTCAGCGTGTTCGATTTTCTGGTGCGAAGCAGCATTATCGGCGGTGATTTAGCCGTCGTACAGCCGTTGATTGGCCCCGCCGCGACACTCGCCGATGCAGAAGGCCTCGCCGCGCACGCACTGAGCTTGCGGCTTCGCATATGATACCTGCCACGCCCAGTATCCAATCGGTGACGCTCGATGATGCCAGCATCATCCGCCGTTCGCCCGAGGTCGAGCATGAACGCCGCGTCGCGCTCGTCGATATTACGCATAGCAATGAAGTGACGTTGCTGAGTGCGCCCACCCTCACCCCACCGTATGATTTATTCATCAGCGTGCGCGATAATCGCCTGACGCTGCGCTTCACCGACAGCCACGCTGCGCGCCACGATATCACCCTGCCACTTGCGCCCTATCGTGGCATCATCAAAGATTATTTCCTCATGTGCGAGCAATATTACGACGCGATTAAACACTCCGCGGGCGACCGCTTGCAAACGCTCGATATGGCGCGACGCGGGGTACATAACGAAGGTTCGGAAATGTTGCAAACCCAGCTCGCCGAGCGCCTAACCATGGATTTTGCCACCGCGCGGCGGTTGTTCACACTGATTTGCGTGCTGCATATAAAGTAGTGAACTGAAGAATTGAGGAAATGACGAATTAAGGAGTGATGCTCGCGCATTTGAAATGAAACTACCCATGCGTTACTTTCTTTCGTCAACTCGTCAACTCGTCAATTCGTCATTTCCTCAATTCATCACTTCCTTCCCCCTTGCATCCCTCGCATTCCATGCTATACACCCGGCCATGGCGAAAGAAGAACTACTCGAATTCAAAGGCGTCGTTGTCGAAGTATTGCCCAACACCATGTTTCGGGTGAAGCTCGAGAACGGCCATGAAATGCTGGCGCATGCCTCAGGATCCATGCGCAAAAACCGCATCCGCGTGCTCGCGGGAGATAAGGTGATCGTCGAGATGACGCCGTATGACCTCAGCAAAGGCCGTATCAAATTCCGCGAGAAATAGTTGCATGCTGCGGTGTGATCTACGGATCACCCCTTCGAAGCAAAAGGGAAAGCAAGGGGGACGCCATGATTATTCTGTCCCCTTTGTGCTGCCGCTTGTATGTCGCGCCCGCTTCGCGCTAAACTCAGCCCATGAATCCTAAACCGCGCTATCGACTTGCTACGGATGCCGCCTTGCGCGCGGGGGAAAATCTGGTGCTTACGGATAAGCCGGCACATTACCTGACACGCGTGCTGCGGCTTGATACCGACGATAGCGTTGCCCTGTTTAACCGCACGCAGGGTGAATGGTGCGCCCGCATCACGGCGGTGAAGAAAAAAGAAATCCACCTCACCATCGAAACCTGCCTGCGCCCGGCGCGGGAGACCACAGCGCATCTGACCGTGTGCTTTGCGCCGATCAAGGGCGGGCGCATGGACACCATTATCGAGAAAGCCACCGAGCTTGGTGCAAGCGTGCTGCAGCCGGTGATCACCGAGCGCACGGTGGTCGATCGGGTGAACCTTGAGCGCGCCGAGGCGATTGCGCGCGAGGCCGCTGAGCAGTGCGAACGCATCGATTGGCCCGTGATTAAAAATCCCATGAAGCTGATGAATCTTTTGGCGGATTGGCCGCCGGGTATTCCACTCATTTATGGCGATGAGCGCGGGCAGAGTACGAGTGTAACCGAGCTTTTTTCCAAACCGTTGATCAACAAGCCGTGCGTCGCTGAAGGCGAGTCGCTTGCGCAAGGGGTCAAGGGGGAAATGCCCCCTTCAATATATACAAATCACTGGGCGATACTTGTCGGCCCCGAAGGTGGCTTCACGCCTGGCGAATTTGCCGCACTCGCCCGTGTGAATGCAGCGATTGGGGTGAGTTTGGGGCCACGCATCTTGCGTGCCGATACCGCCGTCATTACCCTATGCGCCATCACCATGCAGCAATGGGGCGACTGGCACGAACCCCCGCGCTTTATTCATCCAGGAGACTGACCATGCACTCTCATGCCGTTTTACCTGGCTCGGCCGCCTCAGCGGTGATGGATACCATGCGCGCACTTGCCACCGCCCGTGGCGAGGAAATCACCCATTGGATGGAGGCCCGGCGTATGGAATCCGGCGCGCCGTTTTATTCCTCGGTCGATGTGCGCCATGCCGGGTTTAAGCTCGCCCCGGTCGATACCAACTTATTTCCTGCCGGTTTCAACCAGCTGTCGCATGCGGCACGTCAGCGCGCTGCGCAGCATATCCGCACGCGGCTCGCACGCTATGCTTCGGTCAAACGCATCCTGGTCATTCCGGAAAACCATACGCGCAACACCGGGTATATCGATAACCTTGTGGCGCTGCTATCGATCCTGCGTGCGGCAGGCTGCGAGGTCGAGCTCGGAAGTCTGCTTGCCACCGATGCACCGATTGAGGTCACCAGTTCAACCGGTGAAACCTTGCGCGAAATGCCGCTCACCCGCGAAGGCAGCTTGCTTAAAACCGCGAGCGCTTTTTGCCCGCAGCTGATTTTGCTCAATAACGATCTGACCTCGGGGTTACCCGATTTGTTGCGTGGCGTCAGCCAGCCGATTGTGCCGCGGCCAAGCCAGGGCTGGCACCGCCGCCGCAAATCGATCCATTTTGAGGCGTACGATAAGCTCGCCCATGAATTCGCGACCGCTTTTGCGCTCGACCCCTGGCTCATCACCACCGAGTTTCATAAATGCGGCCGCGTTAATTTCAGTGAGCGTCAGGGGCTGGAATGCGTCGCGATGGGGGTCGAAAAAGTGCTGCACCGCATTCGTAGCCATTACGCACGGTACGGCATCACCGATCAACCCTATGTCTATGTGAAATCCGATTCCGGCACCTACGGCATGGGCATCATGACCGTGACCTCGGGCGATGAAATGCTCGAGATCAACAAAAAAATCCGCAATAAAATGAGCGTGATTAAAGAGGGCGTCGCCTCGACCGAAGTCATCATCCAAGAGGGTGTGCCGACCATCGACCGCATTGATGCTGCACCCGCCGAACCCATGCTCTACCTCATCGATGGCCATGCAGTGGGCGGGGCGTACCGCGTCAACGATCAGCGCGACGTGCAGAATAATTTGAACGCGACCGGGATGCGTTTTGTCGGGATGTGCGACGAAGGCGAAGCGGCGGATGTGGCAAGCGGCCACCAGGCCCTACCTCCCTGTCAGTTTGGTGCACTTGGGCTGATTGCTGAGCTTGCCTCGCTTTCGGCACAGCGCGAAGAATATGGCGAAAGCTACGCGATTTAGAAAAACTGCCAACCACGACAGAGGGCTGGCTAAAGGGCTGGCTACTGCACCCGCTCGTGGATGTGATAGGCGGCCTGGACGCGGTCGATCTGGCCGCGCATCTCGCTTTCCTTCACCCCGTCGCGCTGCATGATGAGGCGCACAATGGGTTCGGCGAGCATTTCCTCTAATGTCGGTTCACCGAGCAAATCCGTATCGGGATAGATGCAACTTACCATGACTTGCCTCATGCGTAACGGTTCAGCCATCAAGCGATCCATCTGACGTGGAATGACACGGCTTGATAGGTTGATGCCTAGCACAAAAATGCGTTCATTTCACGATAAAAATAAGCATTGGCGAAACTATTTTTATGGCATTGCAGCAAAAATTTCTACCTTCGCAATTGCAGCAGCGTACCGACGCGACTGCAGCAAAATCTGCTTACACAGTGTGGTTGCTACGCGTCATCAGTGATCCACTACAGGCGCGACGAAAGCGCAATTGCCGCCTTGCAAATGCCACAAATTGCGGCCGTGAGGGGCTGATAAAGCGGAGCTTGCTCGGCCTCATGCTGCAACCCAATCGCGTGATGCTCCATCTCCTCGTCGCGGAATTTCGCAATGGTTGCATCGAGCGCAGGGTCGACCGCATCACCGTCGAGCTGCTGGTTATAATGCGCGGTGATGACCGATTCGACCGCGACCGTGCACGCCATCGCCGCGCGCGCACCCATGGCCGCGGTGGCCGCCCCCATCACCCAGCCACCGACATGCCAGAGCGGCATCAGGGCCGTTGGCCGGACGCCATATTGCGGCAAAATTTTATTGAACGTATCGAGATGCACCTGCTCTTGTGCTGCCATATGTTTCAGCTCATCCGCGCAGGCATGATGTTTGAGTACGGCCAATTGTCCGGCGTAAATACGCTGCGCGCCATATTCGCCCGCATGGTTGACGCGTAACGCGGCCGCCTGACTGGTGCGCGACGTAAAGTCACCCGGTAATCGGCGTTTAGTGGTGACGGACGCCATAGGCCCTCCAATCCACCCGATATTGCAAAATGATAAGCACCAGCGTGAACGCGGCCCAGATCACATTCCAGGTCGCCATCGACAGCCCCAGGAACGACGCCATGACCTGATCGCACGCCACTTGGGGTGCTGCCATAATACTGGCACGCAAGGCGTCAAGCGAGCCATCCGCCGGCGCTTGCGCGACACAGCCACCGACATAACTCAGCAGCTTCATTTCAATCCCCGTATGGATGAGGCCGAGCGTGGCGGTGGCGAGCAGCCCCATCATACCAAGTGCCACGCACACGCGCCATGGCAGACCGCCGCGCGCAACGAGCAGCGAAAGCACGCCCATAACGATGACTAATATATAAGGATAGCGCTGCAACAGGCAGAAATGGCAGGGGTGCATGCCAAAGCCAAATTGCGAGATGATCGCGCCCGCAAGCGGGATCACCCCACCCAAAATCAGGATGGAGGCCATGGATTCGATTTTTGTCGGGTCGGTTTTAGTGCTGAACATCGTCTGATCTATAGCACCAACGCGCGGGTTGACCAACCGGAATTCATGGCTATAGTGCGCCCCTTGAGTGCCCCGGTGGTGGAATTGGTAGACGCGCTAGACTCAAAATCTTGTATCCGCAAGGGTGTGCCGGTTCGAGTCCGGCTCGGGGCACCATTTCTAAGTATTATTAGACCATCCGCCTTCAAGTGGCTTGGGCAGAGTCCTTTTTCCACCTCTGGATTTTTCTTCGCTACCACTATCGCGTTCAGCAGAATTCTGCGCTACTCGCTCATAAACATCAGGCGATGCAAATACCATAATGCTATTTTCATCCCTTCTTATTGTATTTCTTATTGTATAAGACCTTCCAGAAAGATTATAGCGAGCGAAGTCTTCTGCTCTCACTTCATTAAATGCAGCTTCAAATGCGGGTAAGTCTATATTATTCAATGTTAGCCTGAAAAGGTTTGTGGCTGGTACATGTTCCCATTTTCCGGTTCTGAGCAGATCTCTCACGTTATCTTTTTCTACTTGAGAAATTTTAGGCAATCCAAATTGCTTTTCTAGTGCACCATCCAAGGCTTCACGGAATTGTACCGTTGTCGTTTCCGCTAAAGGCACACTATCTTTCATACGCCGCATCCGTGCATGCTGGAACGTGTTGATACGCATGTCAGGCGCAACATTGGATGTGTCATTCAAATCATAGCCAGGCTTAATGATAAAAGCGTCAACTTTTTCTCTGCATTTCATACTACCTTTAAGCTTTTCCATGTTCGGAGGATTTTGCGCACCGGGTGGCACAATATTTCCAACATCTGGCCATTGAATAATACCATTATCTGATATGCGCATATCGCTAAAAAGTTTTGCAAGAAAATCATGAAATGGTGGCGGCTTATTCCCTTCAAACCCTTGCTGCATCGCCGAAGGTTTGTTTTTATAATATTCCTCAGTAAGCATGCCTAATTCTTCAGCGATCTTTTCTGCGCTTGCCTTGAGATATATTTCAGGAATATGTAAGCGCCCATTATCTTCAATCAGTGCCCCTTGCAAGGCATGGGCAATCACTTTGAAATCATTGGTGCGCTCAAAATTGCCACGGCGTACATGTGTGGCTTCTATAAGCTGTGTATCATGATATTTTTTATCCTGCGGTTCTATTCCATAGGCGGCACCTGCCATAACCACAGGCAACATTGTTTCCGCATCTTGCAAAGGAGCATGATGCGCAAAACGCACTTCAATTCTACCATCGGCTAAACGTAAATAACCTTCGCGATCAGTGCTTGATTCCATTCTTAAACCAAGCTCTCTTTCCATCCCCGATGGTTCAATCATCATCGGATAAGCATCGTAAAGTGTCCGCGCAATGCCCTCTAATATATTTTTACCCGTCGTTAGAAAATCGGGATGCGCATGATCTAATATATTTTTTCCATCTTTCCAGAAACTAAAACTCTCATGCTGTTGCGGCGGCTCTATAACCAACCCGTATTCATTGGCTTTCTCATACAGGGCTTTCAATAAGGTGCGACGATTTTCCAACAGTTTGTGAGGAGGCACATGCTTTAGCTGTAACTCCATTACATTTTCAGCATCGTAATAACCACTAGTGCCACGTTCTGTGCCGAAAATAGGCTCTACAATATCCTTCGTCCTCTTATCCAGCTCAATGATATCGTACATCATTACTTCTCTGGCATTGAACTTTGCCACAGCATTTTTCTTGGCAATTAATTGGCTTTTTTTAGGCTCACTCGCCGATTGCGATTCGTGTTCCAAACCATCAAGTATTTGGGATTGTATTTCCTTCCATTTATTGTAGCCCTCCAGAGGATATTCTGTTGTGGTCGTTTCAAATTCCAACCCAACCCGAACTTCATCTACACCTCTTGTTTTTAATATGCCTTCCAAATGCCGAATTTCATTTGGAACCAGCGTATTAGTGCTCCATGTAAACGGCCTTTCGCTTGTTGGAATGGGAAAACCATCATCCTGTATCCGGTTTTGCCGATCCAAGGCTTGTAAAGTACTGGCCATGTGTGCGGCAGATTGAATGGGAGTATTATTGTACGCGATACATTCCTGTAAGGCTTTTAAAGCCAGATCAGGCAATTTAGCCAATTTTCGTGCTAATTTAATTTGCGAATCTGGTATCACTGCCTCTGTAAATTTTTCACCTATTTTTTTGCCAAAACGAATTCCGGCCTTCTCATACCGAGAAAAGTCTTCATTATTTACACTTGTCGGTTCGTTTAAAGTAATGACCGTCATAATTTACCATGATCTCTGAAATGATTATTATACATTAAGATTGTTATTGTTTTGTGACTAAGTTGCAGAAACCTATTGTATTGCTGCAAATTATCGAAGCTTATGATTTTCCTGACTTATTTATAGATTTCGGCACTTAAACTATAATAAGGAGCGTTTTTTGGTGTCCTTATTATAGTTTCGGCTGGTAGACGCGTGTGACTGAAAATCTTGTATCCGCAAGGGTGTGCCGGTTCGATTATTTACTTAATGAGCGGAACGCGAATTTAGGAAATAACACGAGCGCCCTTTGCGCGAGAAAGTCCGGCCCGGGGCACCGCCCTTCGCCTACGGCTTCGGGTGGCTGACGCCAAAATCTTTCTTTGAACTGACGCGCTGTCTACGCTACCCTCACCCCATGCGCCCCATCACCATTCAACCCGTTGCCTACGCGAGCGACGACTACCGCGCGATTTGCGCGTTGCGCGAAGCGGTGCTGCGCGTGCCGATTGGTATGGTGCTCAGGCCGGAGGATGTGGCGTTGGATGAGACGGAAATCCATATCGCGGCGTTTGAGGGGGATACGATCATCGGCTGCGTGCTGCTGCGTCCGCTGGAACATGGCGCGGTGAAATTGCGGCAAATGGCGGTGGCGGATAGCCATCAGGGCCGCGGCATCGGTGCCGACCTCGTGCGTGCGGCCCACCGCATCGCCCTCGCCCACGGCTTCACCGAAATGCAAACCAACGCCCGAAAAACTGCCCAGGGCTTTTACGAAAAACTGGGCTACCGGGTGGCCAGCGAACCTTTCATTGAAGTGAATATTCATACCCTGACCATGCTGCGCGACCTTGCGGCGGATGATGCGTGACAGGCGGCGCGGGATCGGCTAAACCACCCGCATGAAAAAATTTCTCCTTCTCGGCATCCCGGCCCTTATCCTCATCGGCTTGATGTTTACCAACGCGCCGTATCAGTGGCTGACGCAACGCACGATCGACAGCGTCCTGATCAAGGATAAGCAAATCTCGACCGAGAGCGACCGCCGCGACGGCAAGGTGGTCAGCACCTATCTGATTTACACCGACCGCGGCGTATTTCGCAACGACGACGCGGGCTGGCACGCGAAATTCAACAGCTCGGACGTCTACGGCAACCTCGATGTCGGCAAGCGCTACCGCATGAAAGTTTATGGCTGGCGCATCCCCATTTTCAGCATGTACCCCAACATCGTGCGCATCACCCTACGTGAGGACGATGCGGGATTGCCGCCCGCAACGGCTAAAAAATAATTGCCATTCTCACTGAACGAAAGCTACCCATGCCCCATACCGCCCAACTCAAAGAAACCGTCGAACTCATCACCCGCTTTGTCAACGGCGAGGCCGAGGATTGGGAATGGAGTACGTTTGAAGCGGTTGAGGCGGACGCAGCGCCCGTTGAAGCCATGCGTCAGGAAGTGCTGGCCGTAGCCACGAAATACGCGCCGCGCAACGGCAATGAATGGTGCGCACCCGAGGGCATGGCCGAGCTTCGCCGGATTGCCAACCGCGTGCTGGGTGTAGCGAGCGACGACGATAGCCTGGTGGTGAAGGACAGCAACGGCACCCGCCTCGCCGATGGTGACAGCGTGACGCTGATTAAAGATTTGCCGGTGAAAGGCGCGAATGTGACCTTGAAACGCGGCACCATGGTGAAGAATATCCGCCTGACGCTCAACCCCGATGAGATCGAGTGCAACGCCGAAAAAGTGCGTGGCCTGGTGCTGCGCACCGAGTTTGTGAAAAAGGCGTAAGCCGTTTTTATCAAAACGGATATCACCCCTACCGGGCGTTTACGGATAATAGCCCGGCTTGGCCCGCCATCGCCGCCGAATGCTCATCATCAGCTGCTGGCGTACCGATAATGTTGCAGGCAGGGATGGCCCCACTTGCCCAAGGGCGGCGCAACAGGCAGGAATGATTGTGCCAAAGTAAAACCGGTAAAGCCCCGGCCAGGCGGCCATCACCGCAGCATCGCCCCATTTATGCACCTGCTGCGGCACGCGCGCGACCGCCTCGATGACCGCAATCGCCTCTTCCACTTCCGGGTTGGGGTCACGGTATACTTCCGCATTGGGGGCGAGGTTGAATGCCATATCGGCCAAATACGCCTCGATCGCCTCGCCCAGGCGGTGGTAGGGAAACAGCGAAAAGCGGGTGACGAGCGATTGCCGGCGGCAGCGATGCCGCAGCCAAACCCAGGCCATCAAACGCAGCAGCTGATAGATCATCCATGGCGGGCTGTAACGTAAGCGGCGATGGTAAAACGCGACGCTTTTTTCGAACCGCCGTAACGCGCCAAGCCCGGCCTTGCGGTAAGCAGTGGCAAGCTCGGTAACGCGGGCCATATCGGCCAAGCGCGCGGCACGAGCAGTTGCATCGGCACGTAAGCTCGCAGCACGGTTGTCGCAGGAATAACGACCGGTGATGCCCTGTGCGTCGCGGCGCAAATCGGCGAAATGACCAAGCTCCTGCCCGGCGATCACCACCATACGCGCAAGTGCCGGAAACCCATCCGTCACGTAGGTTTTATGGCTGCCCTCAAAAAACGGATCTCCACCGGCGGAGACATAGACGGCGGTGGCATCACGCTCGGTCGCTTGCAGACCACTCGCGGTGCCGTGGCCCGCCCAGGCATGCACCGCCATGAGATCGGCAACATTATGGGCGTAGGAGACATAAATCTCGGTCCCGCTTTTAAGGAGCAGTTCGATCACCGCCGTATGCGCCGACTGCACCAGCACCCGGGCAATTTTCAGTTCTTTTTCAGCCTCGATACCGCGGGCTTTCTTTAGCTCGTTGCGCAAATAATCCCACACGGTTTGAAGGCCCTGCTCGCCCAGTGCCGGGGCGACAAGCCGCTCGACACGCGCCCGGGTGGCGGCCGAGAGGGCAAAGTCGTTCAGCTCGCGGGCACTAAAGGTTTGGTCGCTGTTGGCGGTGCCGTATTGCACGAAATTGCGTTGCTGGTCGGCATTGATGCGCAGTTTGCCCGAGCGCACCAGGGTCTGCGCAAGTGCCTCGAGTGTGGGCGGCATTTCCCAAGCCTCGGTCGCCGGAAGAAAGCCAAGCAGGTGATAAATATTCTCGCCCATGCGATCGAAGCTAACGCGATGCGTTGTAATAATCGAATGGATTTTTTCGTATCATTCGTCGGCAAGCAATGCACCAAACGGCTGACCCGCGAGGATATGCAGATGAAAATGCGGTACGGATTGGCCTGCCAATGCGCCGTTATTGGAAATCAGGCGATAATCCGTGATATGCTCTTGCGCCGTCACCTTGCCAATGGCCACAAAAAACCCCTGGACCAAGGCGGCGGGGGCATGCGCGATAAAATCGCTGTAATCGCGATATTCGCCTTTGGGGATGACGAGAATATGGATGGGTGCCACGGGCGCAATATCATGAAAGGCCAGGGCAAAATCATCCTCATACCGTTTCTTGCTCGGAATCTCGCCGCGCAAGATACGGGCAAAAATATTGTTCGAATCGTAGGTCATGGGCTGCATCCTATTCTACCGATATACTAAACATAGCGGCGATGCGGTCGGGCCGCAACGCACGAATTGACGCAGCCGTGGCGCTCGTCTAGGCTAGCACGATAGGAGAGCCCCATGACCACCGCCCGCACGGCCCGCGTTGAACGTAGCACCAAAGAAACCAGCATCTCTGTCGCCGTCAACCTTGATGGCACGGGACAGTATGATATCGCCACCGGGATCGGTTTTCTCGACCATATGCTTGAGCAGCTTTCGCGCCATTCGCTGATCGACCTGACGGTGCGCGCCAAGGGTGATTTGCATATCGATTTTCATCACACCACGGAGGATACGGGCTTGGCCATCGGCAAAGCCGTGGCGGATGCGCTCGGTGAACGCACCGGCATCACCCGTTTTGGCAGCGCGCTTTCGCCCATGGATGAAACACTCACTCGCGTCGCGCTTGATCTTTCCGGCCGCCCTTATTTTGTCTGGAAGGTGGAGTTCAGCAAGCCCAAACTGGGCGATATGGATACCGAATTATTCCGCGAATGGTTTCAGGCGTTTGCATCGCAAGCGGGCACCACGCTGCATATCGAAAATCTGTATGGCATCAACAACCACCATATCGTCGAAAGCTGCTTTAAGGGCCTGGCGCGCGCGCTTCGCGAAGCAATCGAAATCGACCCGCGCAAGGCCGATGCAGTACCGAGCACCAAAGGCATATTGACCAAGAACTAGTGTGAGTGGTGGGTAGTGAGTGGTGCATCGTCTAGCACCTTCACGACTCACGACTCACCACTCACTGAGAAAAACCATGTTCGGCAAATCAGAAAAAATCTTCAACGCCTACGAAAAACCCGAAGCCCCCGAACCCACCGAGCGCGTGGTACTGCTGCGTGAGGGGTTCTCGTTTTGGGCCTTTGCCTTCAATGCGTTTTGGTTAATCATGCAGCGCATGTGGCTGGTGCTTGGGCTTTACGTCGCAGCGATCATTGCACTGAGTATGGTCGCGCAGGCGCTTGCTCTATCCGAGCTTTCAGCGATGCTGCTGCAATTCTGGCTGCAGCTTATGCTCGGCTTTCATGCCTATGATCTGCACGGCGCGCTACTGAAACGTCGCGGCTACCGCTTCGCGGGTGTCATCGTCGCCACTAACGAGATCGCTGCCGAGCGCCGCTATTACGAATGCGTGAGCTAATGAAACCGCTTCCCCATGTTGCGATCATTGATTGCGGTGCCGGCAATTTGCACTCCGTGCGCAAGGCGCTTATGAGCCAATTGCCCGCAGGTGCCACCCTCGAGCTGGTGACGGATGCCGCCCGCCTGACTACCGCGAGCCATATTGTGCTACCCGGTGTGGGCGCCTTCGCCGATTGCATGGCGGGCCTGAACGCCCTGCCCGGCATGCGCGCGGCGCTCGAAGAAAAAGTGCTTCATGGCACCACTGCCTTTCTGGGCATTTGTGTGGGCATGCAGATGCTGTTTAAACGCGGCCATGAACATGGCTCCCACGAGGGACTTGGCTGGTTTGAGGGCGAGGTTCGGATGATAACACCCGCCGACCCCACCCTTCGCATTCCCCATATGGGCTGGAACAGGCTGCGCCTGAGCGATCACCACTCACCACTCACTACTCACATCAACGACGGCGACTTCGTCTATTTCGTTCATTCCTATGCCGCAACCGGCTGTAACCCAAGTGAAGTACTCGCCACGGTTGACTATGGGGGCGAACTTGTGGCACTCATCGGCCGAAATAACATCATGGCGACGCAATTTCACCCCGAAAAAAGCCAGGCAGCGGGTTTGCGTATACTGAGAAATTTTTTGAACCGTTAAGCGAAAACGAGAACCTTATGGCACGAAGCCCCGAAGCAAAAATCGAGTCGCACACGCTCAGCGTCGAAAAGAAAACCACGCTCAGCGATAACGAATTGAACGAGCTTGCCATCGCCACCGAAGATGCGATTCGCGATGGCATTGGCTTTAATTGGCTCACCCCGCCGATGCGCGAAACGATCGAATCCTATTGGCGCGGCGTGCTGATGGTGCCCACCCGCGAGTTATTCATTGCGCGGCTCGACCATGTCATTGCCGGTTCCATCCAACTGGTACGCCCGAGCAAATCGAAAGAAACTTCGGCCTTCGCTGCAAATATCGAGGCGCATTTCGTCGCCCCCTGGGCGCGTGGCCACGGCTTAGCGCCTATGCTACTTTCCGCCGCCGAGCACGAAGCCGCCAAAGAAGGCTTCGCGGTGATTAATCTCTCCGTGCGCGAAACACAAAGCCGCGCCCTTGAAGTGTATCGCGCCCATGGCTACACCGAATGGGGCACCATGCCCTATTACGAATTCGTCAATGCGAGCATGGTCAGCGGCCATTATTTTTATAAAAAACTCGAACCGATTTCGAATATCATTTAGTCCCCAGCCTCCAGTCTTCCGTCGCCAGTAAGTAAGCACAGAAGACTGGAGGCTAAAGACTGAAGACTGGAGACCAGATGCGCCTCTATCCCGCGATCGACCTCAAAGACGGCCAATGCGTGCGCCTGTTCAAGGGCGATATGAACGCAAGCACCGTCTATAACGAAGATGCCGCCGCCCAAGCCCGCCGCTTCGAGGCTGCCGGGTTCGAATACCTGCATGTGGTGGATTTGAATGGCGCCATGAGCGGTAAAGCCGTCAACCGTGCGGTCGTAGAAAATATCATCAACGCGGTGACGATGCCGGTGCAGCTCGGCGGCGGTATTCGTGACCGTGCAGCGGTCGAGCTATGGCTTGAGGCCGGAATTTCGCGCGTCATTCTCGGCACCGCGGCGGTGAAAAATCCCGACCTGGTGAAGGAAGTAGCGAAGGCCTACCCGGGCAAAATCGCAGTGGGGATCGATGCACGCGGCGGCATGGTTGCGGTTGAAGGCTGGGTGAAAGCAAGCAGCATGAAAGCGACCGACCTTGCGAAACTGTTCGAGGATGCAGGTGTTGCCGCCGTTATTTATACCGACATTGCGCGCGACGGCACGCTTGAAGGCCCGAACCTCGCCGAAACCGTGGC
>CAZZCK010000001.1:0-16690 GCA_964652475.1 uncultured Azospirillum sp. | reverse complement strand
ATGACCTTCCCCATTCGCATTATCCCCTGCCTTGATGTGGCCGCTGGCCGCGTGGTCAAGGGGGTCAACTTTGTCGATCTCGTCGATGCGGGTGACCCCGTCGAACAAGCCAAAGCTTACGATGCGCAAGGGGCGGATGAGCTGTGTTTTCTCGACATCACCGCCACCTCCGACAATCGCGGCATCCTCGTCGATATGGTCGACCGCGTCGCGCAGCATTGTTTTATGCCTTTCACGGTCGGTGGTGGCGTGCGGTCACTGAGTGACATTAGAACGTTATTATTGGCGGGCGCTGATAAAGTTTCGATCAACTCCGCCGCCGTGTCGCGCCCCGAATTTGTGCGCGAGGCCGCCGAAAAATTCGGCGCGCAATGCATTGTGGTTGCGATCGATGCCAAAAAAACAGGTGACGCGACATGGGAAATTTTCACCCATGGCGGGCGCAAGGAAACGGGCCTTGATGCGGTTCAGTGGGCTGAGCAGATGGCGAGCTTAGGCGCGGGTGAGCTGCTGATCACCAGTATGGATAGGGACGGCACCAAAGCCGGGTTCGATACCGACCTCATCGCACAGATCGCGGCACGCACCCGTGTGCCGCTCATTGCCTCGGGCGGAGTGGGCAGCTTGCAGCATTTTGTCGAAGGCGCAAAGGCCGGGGCCACGGGCTTGCTTGCCGCATCGGTCTTCCATTTTGGGCAGTTCACCATCGCGCAGGTGAAAGAGGCTTTATCAACGGCTGGGATTGCGGTAAGACGTGTGGGTAGTGGGTAGTGAGTAGTGCGTAGTGGCGCCGCCGATTCACCACTCACTACTCACCACTCACCACGCATGGCTTATGACTGCTTTCACCTATCTCGACAGCCTCGTTGCCACCATTGCCGCGCGCGTGGGTGGTGACCCGAAACTCTCGCATACCGCAAAATTGCTCACGCGCGGGCCGGCGCGCATCGCCAAAAAAGTCGGTGAGGAAGCGGTCGAGGTCGCGATCGCCGCCGCCCAAGGCCACCGCAAGGAGGTAGTCGCCGAAAGTGCCGATGTGCTGTTTCACCTTTTGGTATTATGGCAGTCGATGGGCATCGCCCCGGCCGATGTCATGGCCGAACTTGCCGCCCGCGAAGCGCAAAGCGGCATTGCGGAAAAAGCCGCGCGGGCTGAAGAGTAATCTGCGTTTTACCTGCGCCCGCACCTAACCCTCGCGCTTAGACCCTTGATTCACAAGCAAATACCGCTCGAAACGCCGGATTTTAGCGTTATTTCAGGGCCAATTTTGCTAAAATAAACCGCTACTTGTCATCAAACCGTCATCAAAGCCCGCTACTATCAAGGGTGAACTACTCGATGGATGACCGTTTACGATGGCCAAAACCGAAGCAGAATTAAAAGCCGAGCGAGAAGCTGAAGAGCAGCGTCAGCGCGAGCAGGCCGCCGCGCAAAAAAGCGAAGGCAGCGGCTTTTGGGATTTCCTTGGCCGCTTCATGCCCGATTTCAGTTTTTTTGGTATATGCATAGGATTGGCGATGCTCTGCGGCGCGTATTTCCTGGGCCGTACCGAGACGGGCAAAGAAGCACTCGGTAAGCTTTTTGGGGCAGAAGGCGTCGGCAAGTTCTTCGATGGTGGCGACGCGATGCTGGCCAGACTTTTCAAAATTGATATCAGTAGCACGCTTGAAGGCGCAACAAATGACGAGCGTCGCGCCAAGATCGCTAAGCAAATGGGCGAGGAAGCTGCAAACGTTCTCGCCGCCGATAAGCCCACCTCGGACCGCTTGATCGCCCTGGTCAAACGCGTCAACGGCAACAAAATTCTGGTCGATGATTTTACCAACGACAAAACGCTGTTTGCGCTACTCACCGAAGAAGCGCCGATGGTACGAAAACTGGTCACTTCCTTAAAACTGGGCGAGGCAAAGAGCGACAATGCCGGGGCTACTGCAATCCGCGAATCACTCAAAAAAATCGTCAGCGACGAGCGCCTCGATACGCTGCTTGGCCCCACCCACCGCGCTAACACCATCGCATTACTCAAAACCATGGCGAGCGCTTCGAGTATCACGCTCGATGATGCGACACTCAACGGCATTCTGGCTGCGGGCATGGTCAATGGTAAGGCCAGCCAGGATTTACGCAATTTCCTGAATGGCGCGATCGATGGCAATATCAGCGCCGCGCTCGGCGGCTCTGCCAGCACCACCACCGACAGTGCAAGCGCCAACCCTGCCGCACCAGGCGCGGCACCCGCCACCAATAACCCGGTCGCCCAGGCCGTCGCCGATGCCTTTTTGCCCTCGAAACTGATCGCGCATATGACGCCCGAATTCGTCGCCGGCATGAGCGAGGGTGCAGGCAAAACTCTCGTCACCAACGTTCAACAAAAACCTGCCGCCGGGGCCGCACTCGATGGTTACGTGAAAGCGCTGGGCGATGGCGATGTTGCCGCGGGCATGGCCAAACTCACCCCGCTGATGGATGCCTTGAAGCCCGGGGCGACCGCCAACCCCGCCGAAATGCAAAAATCGCTGATGAATATCGTGCTGGCACCGGAAAACATCTATGCGCTGCCCGTCGCGCTCGACCTTGTGGCCGAGGTGCCCGCGTTGCTACCCACCATGCCCGTACCGCCCGCCGCGCTGAAATCCTTTATTGGCGCCACTGCCGTTACCAAGGACGGCGCCCCCAACGCCGCCTTCACCACCTTGATCGAGGGCATGCACACCGCAGCCACCAGCGAAACCGGCCTGACCAAGGAAGCAATGCAGCCGCTGGTGATGAATTATGTCCTTAGCCCCGACGTGGCACATAACCCCAAAGCCGTCGCCGCCGCCTTCGACCTTGCGGCACACGTACCAACATTATTACCGCCGATGCCCGTACCGCCCGCCGCGCTGAAAGCCTTTATTGACGCCACTGCCGTTACCAAGGATGGCACCATCAACACTGCCTTCACCACCTTGATCGCGGGTATGCGCACCGCCGCCACCAGCGAAACCGGCCTGACCAGCGCCGCAATGCAGCCGCTGGTGATGAATTATGTCCTTAGCCCCGAAGTGGCGAATAACCCCAAAACCGTGGCCGCCACTAAGGCATTGCTCCAATCGCTCGATAAGAGCCAATTCACCGGTCGGGACGCGGCGGGCAACCCAAGCAAGCTCACCCCGGCTTTGTATGCGCAGGCCGTCACGCTGCATACCCAGATCACGCCCGAGCGGTTAAAGGTGGCCAGCGCCATCAACGCCAATGGGGTCAACCCGCTTGATCTCATGACGGCATTCAGTGCCACCGTGAAGGGCAAGACGGATATCGTTGCGCCGGATACGGCGCTCAAAAAACTGCTGCGCCCGGACATCAACGCGCTAGTGGCCAAAGCCGGCCCCGAAAATTTTGCGCCGCTAGCGACCTCACCGCTGCTAAGCCCACAAAACCTGAAGGCCATCGTCACCTTCACCGGTGAAATTGGGAGAGACCCCGCCAACATGGCGAAGGATAAGCCACACCTGCCCAACCAGCGTACCTTCGCCGTGCTCGATGCGATCCGTAAGTTAGTGGTACCCCCTGTCGTCAGTCCTGCTGAGGCGTTCAAAGGCATCACCGCTGAAACCCTCTCGGGCTTTTTCGCCGTACCTGCCAACCATAACGCCCTAGTGCATTTGTTACGCGGGATTGATCGCAGCCATCTTGATCGCTGCGCCATCGAAAAAATCGATGCATTGCTTGGCACCCTTGGCAACCATCAGCGGGGTCTGACCAGCGTGCTCAAAACCCGCGACGGCGCGAAGTTCTTCCTCGACCAGATCGATACACCAAAGGATGGCATACTTCAACAAACCTACAACAAATTTGGCCAACCCACTTGGATGGCAAACGCCGCCTTATTTTTGGAGGGCGGTGCAATTTCTGATAACCGCGCTATCCTCATCCGCCTGGGCAAACTGCTCGGCCAGCACGAAAAAACCTGCGCTGCCCCCTCGCCCGTTCCGCTGTTCGATGCCAGCAAGACCAATGCGAATCAGGCCCCAGCCCGCCCGTAACGCATTTTTTAAGCGACGACTGTTTTTTATTTTTCGCATGATAGGTGAAGAGGTTAACCAGTTTTATGGTCGCTGGCGCCTGAATGATTCTATCCGGCTTAACGAAATCTTTACCAGTGATGCGGTAGGGTCAGCCCATGGACAAACAGGAGACGCCCATGAACCCGGTTGAACGCCACCCCATGCAATCGCTGATCGATGCGCAGGTATTCGGCGCGCGCGGCGAGTGGGAAAAACACGAAATCGGCGGGCGGGCGACCTATATCAAACCGATCCATACTCGCGATGTCGAAATGAAAGCACGCATTGCGACACGTTTCGATGAGCTCGGCTTCATCCCCAAATTCTTCCGCGAAGGGGCGCATGAATTTGTGGCGCTCGAGGGCATCAAGGCCAGCCGCTACCGCGATATCGAGGCCGCGTTCGTCGCCCAGATCATGAAGAAAATTTAGGCCTGCGCGGGAATGACAACATGGTAAGTATTATTCAAATTGCTTAAACTTCCTTGACCCAAGGCCTTGTATTGCTCGGTTTGCCGAAATAATAGCCCTGCAGGTAATCGACGCCGAGATCCATCAGCATTTTGGCGACCTCGCCGGTTTCAACAAATTCAGCGACCGATTTCAGGCCAAAACCCTTGGTAAAATCGAGCAGGATTTTGACAAACAACCGGCTATCGGCGTTGTCGGTCAGGTCGCGGATAAAGGCACCGTCGATTTTCACATAATCAATCGACAGGGTTTTCAGCTGGCGAAACGAGGTGTAGCCCGAGCCAAAATCATCGAGCGCAATCAGGCAGCCCAGGGCCTGCACCTCGGCACAAAACCGGGCCGAATGTTTAAGGTCGCCATGCACCGCCGTCTCGGTGATCTCCACCGTCAGGCGCGGCGCAATCTCGGGGGTGGCGCCCATCAACTCGCCAAGCAAGGTCAGCCAGCTACTGTCCTGGATGGTGAGGTTTGAAACATTCACCGCGAGATGAACGGCGGAATCCATACGCAATTCATTCACCACTTTTTCAAGCACAATGCGGTCGATCATCGGGATGAAGCCCATGCGCTCGGCAATCGGAATCAGCGCCCCGGCGGAGGTGATCGCGCCGTCCTCGCTGCACAGGCGCAACAGCGCCTCGTAATGCGCGACCTGGCCGGTATGGCTGTTGATGACCGGCTGATAGGCCAAGCGAATGCGCCCCTCTTTCACCGCCTGACCGAGATAATTGGCCAGGCCCATCTCCTCGCGATGTTCGGCACCGGAGATATCGTCATTGACCAGGTCTCCGCCGGTATTTTCGGTAAGAATGACCAGCGCACGGCCTAAAATTTCCTCCGGCTGCGAAATCGCATCGGGCAAAATCTGATACGAGCTTGAGGTCAAACAATGCAGCTCGCCATAGCGCGATTCATAGCTATAGGCGCGGATGGCGTCCTCGATCTGCTCGCACCAGCGTTCGGCGGCGGAGTCATTGGTCGCTGGCATGAGGATGCCGAACTGGTCACGCTGCACGCGGGTGACCGAGGCCTTAGGCCCGGCTTTTTCATGGATGATGGCATAGAGTTCGGCCATCACCGCTTCGGCCACCGCCATCGAGTAGCCGGACATGATCATGGCGAGGTTATCGATGGCGACCAGCACCAGCGCTGCCTGTTCTTCGCTGGCCCGCGCGCTCGCATCCAGCTTGGTCAATGCTGCAATAAAGGATTGCGGGTAGCCGCAGGCACCCAGGGCGCTGGTGACAGTGGAGGGCTGATCCTGACGACGACGAAACATATACCAATTCTCGCTATTTTCGATGAAAGCGCAAGCCTCGCGCGTTGATTATGTCGCAATTGATGAGCGCGCGATCGCCGGTGCGGGTGAAAGGTCACAGCAATCCGATCGCCGCTAGCAAGGCAACGCCAAGCCATTGGTTGCGACGAAACAAATCGCCCGCATTGCCCGGCGGTGCGGCAATCGCTCGCTCGGCCTGATATGCCTGTATGCTGCCCCAGATCACAATCATCGCTGCCGCTGGAACCGCCAAACCCGGCCCCGCCGTAAGTGCCGCCGCGCGGTAAAAACAGCCCGCCATCAGCAGGTAACTCAACCCAATCGCCAGGCGCATGGGGGCCGCAGTTCGGCGCGCAAGCCAGCGCGATTCGACGATGGTGCGCGTGCTCGAGCGAATGCCCACCGCACGGTCATCGGCGATATCTTGAATGGCGTAGATCGTATCGTAGGCAAGCGTCCAGAAACAACAGGCGGCGTAAAGCCAATAAGCCGCCGCGCTAAGCGGCGCGCCGGTCGCTGCCCAGCCCATCAGCACGGCGAGGTTAAAAGTCAGCCCTAAAAATAGCTGCGGCCAGCCGGTGATGCGCTTCATCCATGGGTAGGCCGCAATCATCGGCACGGCGCAAAGCGCGATCATAAATACCGTGCGCGGCAAGCTCAGCGCGATAACGAGGGCGACGAGCATGAGCGCTATGAGCAGGGCCATGGCATAAACTGGTTTGAGCGCCCCGCTGGCGAGTGGGCGGCTACGCGTGCGGGCGACATTGGCGTCAAGGCGACGGTCGGTAAGGTCGTTGATGATGCAGCCGGCCGAGCGGGTAATGGCCGCCCCGAGCAGCATGATCGGTACGAGATACCAGGCCCTAGGCGCAGGCGCGAGCATCACCCCCCATGCTGCTGGAAAAAAAAGCAACCAGATGCCAATCGGCTTATCAACGCGCATGAGCTGGATGATCGGGTGCATGCGCATGTTATAATGGCAAACGATGGATAGGGATAGGGACTTGTCGTTGCGCCCACGCGCGACATTGCGCAAGCCTTGCCGCTGTGTTAGATCTTGATATGCCGTAACCCAACCCCGCTCAAGGATTCATCGTATGCAGCGCTTCGTAAGTGGTTTGATCGCCGTGGCGACCGTACTGATTGCCAGCCCAAGCTTGGCGGTGATCGAGATTGGCTATGACGGGCGCGGGGATTATGCCAAGGCCCGTGAAGCGGCGATCGCGGCGGGTAAGTCGGCATCCCCCGCAACCGTCGCCAATGAGGGGGTTGACCCCGCAAGCGCCGCCTCAACCTCCTTTCCTGCCGGTGCGCCGCAAGGTGACCCGCTCACGGCGGGGGATGGCGCGCCGCCTGGCGGTGCCTCAAGCGCTGGCGATGCCTCTGCTGAGGCCGCACCCGCAAAAAAAACCAAAAAGCCACGCAGCGATAATGATCTGCACAGCGACAAGCAATCTTCTAAAACCAGTAAAACGGATAGCAGCAAGGATTCAAGCGCCGATGGTGAGAACAAAAAGAAAAACGACAGCGACAATAATAACAATAACGGCATTATGATTATTGATGGAAAAATAAAACGCTTATAGTCGGCGCGCCATACAATGCCTAAAGCTGAGTCCCGCCCACCGTCATGGCCGAAATCAGCAAGCTGGGCTGCCCCACCCCAACGGGTACGGACTGCCCTGCCTTACCGCAGGTGCCAATGCCCGGGTCGAGCGCCATGTCATTGCCAATCGCGGTGATTTTGCTCATAATATCCGGCCCCGAACCAATCAGCGTCGCGCCTTTGATCGGGTAGGTAATTTTTCCATCCTCAATCATATACGCTTCGGTCGCGTTGAACACGAACTTACCACTCGTAATATCCACCTGCCCACCACCCAAATAGGCCGCATAAATCCCGCGCTTGACGCTCGCAATCATTTCCTCTTTCACCGCATTGCCACCCAGCATAAACGTATTCGTCATGCGCGGTAGCGGCGCATGGGCATAGCTCTCGCGGCGGCCATTACCGGTTGCGGCAACACCCATCAGTCGCGCATTCATTCGGTCTTGAATGTAGCCTTTGAGTATCCCATCCTCGATCAGCACATTGCGGCTGGTCGGCGTGCCCTCATCGTCGATCGTCAGCGACCCACGGCGATGTTCAAACGTCCCATCATCCACCACCGTCACCCCACGGGCGGCGACTTGCTCACCAATCCGGCCCGAAAACGTGCTCGAGCCTTTGCGGTTAAAATCCCCCTCAAGCCCGTGGCCCACCGCCTCGTGCAGCAACACGCCGCACCAGCCCGCACCCAGCACCACCGGCAGTTCCCCCGCCGGGGCGGGCTTGGCCGCAAGGTTGACGAATGCCTGGCGCAGCGCCTCATCCGCCACCGGTTTCCAGCCTTCTTCCGCCAGCAACGTTTCATAGAGCATGCGACCACCGGCACCACTACTGCCCGATTCCATGGTCGTGCCATCCCCCACCACCACCTGGATGGAGAGGCGCACAAGCGGGCGCACGTCACTCGCCATACGGCCATCGGCGCGCAAAATGCTGATGCGCTGCCAGTTCGCCGCAAGGCTTGCGCTCACTTGTTTCACACGGCTGTCTTTCGCCCGCAGATAGCGATCAATCGCCTCGAGCACCGCAAGCTTGGCATGAAACGCCACCGCGTTTAGCGGGTTATCGCCGGTGTAAAGCGCATGGTTTGCGCCAAAGGCAGGTTCGAGTTTCGCGCTCACATGATCTTGGCCGCTATCGACCGCCCTTACCGTCGTCGCCGCGCGCTTCAACGCCGCATCGCTTAACTCGGCGCTATGTGCATAGGCGGTGGTATCGCCCTTGACCGCACGCAGGCCAAACCCTTGGGAAGTGTCACCGCTCGCCTGTTTCAGCCGACCATCGTCGAACATATAGGATTCGCTCGCGCGGTGCTCGAGATAGAGCTCGCCGTCATCCGCGCCGTGAAGCGCATCTTCAAGCGTACGAATGGCCTGGCTGCGCTCAAGCGCGCCGCTTGCGAAAAAAAGGTCGGTCATGCCTTGTGGGTAGCCCGACCACGCACCGCCGTCAAGCAGGCTCAGGCGGTTAACCCGCTTTTGGGACGCCCAAGGCGACGGATGGCATCCTTGATGATCAACCGTTGCTTTTTGAGGGTGATGATGCGGAACCAGTCCGGATTCTTTTTGCGCGACTCGTCCTCGATATGCAGTTGAATCTGCGCCGATTTGTTCATGAGGGATTTGAGTTTCTTCAAAGGCTTGAACTTCATAACATCTCCATAACACGTTGGTTATGAGAGATTCCCGGCACGGTTATCGGCGCACCGGGAACTCCCGATGCGATCCGACATCACGCCATGATTCCGGCGTCAGAGGGGCCCGGCTCGCATGAATGGATATGGGATCGGGCCAAACGACTTTCAAGAGGCCGGATTAAAAAATCTGTCACCTAATTTCCCCATGTGCTGGTGACTAGCGGCTGGTGACTGGCGACTCTTTCAAATCAACTTGCATCCGCGCCGATCATCCGCTACGCGAACACTATTGATCACCCGTTACGCGATGATTCTCATGACCAAAAAACGCTTTACGACGATGCGCATCTTTACCCTCGCTGCGGTTGCGGCACTGCTCGTTACACAACCCCTAGCAGCCTTTGCAAGCGAAACACCTCCCGCGGCAGCTGAGGCTAGCGCGGTCACGAGCGATGTGGCTAAAAAAGTTGAGGCCGTTGTCCCAGCCAGCGCAGCCGCGAAGGATGCGGCACCCGCCACCCCGGCTGAAAAACCCCTGACCGAGGCGGAGAAAAAAGCCGCGATCGATGCCGCCGATGCCATCACCGCCTTTGACCCCGCGAAGCTGGTTGGCGTGGCAAAAGATTGGCAGATTTACTATCAGGAAGCCCAGTCACCGGTCATGCAAGCCCTCGTGCCACTGCATGATGGCGTGATGGTGATCATCACCCTCATCGTTATTTTAGTCCTTGGCCTTCTGCTTTACATCTGCCTGCGCTTCAGCAAGCGCCGTAACCCAAAGCCCGCGAGCTTTACCCATAATAAAACCATCGAGATCATCTGGACGGTCATCCCGATTCTGATCCTCGTTGGCATCGCGATTCCCTCGATCCGCGTGCATTACAACTACTATAATAACGAGACCATCATCGATAACCCGGATCTGACTCTCAAAGTCGTTGGTCATCAATGGTATTGGAGCTACGAATACCCCGATCACGGCATCGCCTTTGATTCGAACATCACCCCGGAGAAAGACTTGGCCCCGGGCGCACCGCGCTTGCTTGAGGTGGACAATCCGATCGTCGTGCCAGTGGGCAAGGTCGTACGCGTGCAGATCACCGCGGCGGATGTGATGCATGCCTTCGCGTTACCCGCCTTTGGTATCAAAAAAGGCGCAGTCCCCGGGCGTTTGAACGAAACCTGGTTCAAGGCGGAGAAAGAAGGTATTTATTACGGCCAGTGCTCCATCCTGTGTGGGAAATTGCACGGCTATATGCCGATCAAGATTGTGGTCGTATCCCAGGAGCAATTCGAGCAATGGGTGGCGGGCGCGAAATTGAAATTTGCCAGTAACGATGCGATGCAGTTTGCAGCGTTAAACCAGTAAGATACGACGAGAGAGATTATGGCCTACGGTACCGCAGCAGCACATGCCCACGATGACCACGCAACGCCCAAAGGCTGGCGGCGCTGGCTCTACTCGACCAACCATAAGGATATTGGTATCCTCTATTTGTTTTACGCCGTGTTCGCCGGGTTGCTGGGCGCGGCAGCGTCGGTCGTGATGCGTATGGAGTTGCAGGCCCCCGGCGACCAGATTTTCGGCGGCAATTACCAGCTTTATAACGTGTTTCTCACCGCCCATGCCTTTCTCATGGTGTTCTTTCTGATCATGCCGGCGCTCATTGGCGGCTTTGGTAACTACTTTGTACCGCTGATGATTGGTGCGCCGGATATGGCCTTCCCGCGCATGAACAATATTTCGTTCTGGCTGCTGATTCCCTCGATCGGGCTGCTTGTGGCCTCATCGCTGGTCGGTTCGGGTGAGGCACGTGGTGTCGGCCTGGGATGGACGGTGCAGACCCCGCTTTCGGTGGTCGATGGGTTACATAAAGGCATGGCGGTGGATCTGGCGATTTTCTCGCTGCATCTGGCTGGTATTTCCTCGATCCTGGGCGCGATCAATTTCATCACCACCATTTTCAACATGCGTGCACCGGGCATGACCTTGTTCAAAATGCCGCTCTTTGTCTGGTCGATTCTGATCACCGCGTTTTTGCTGCTACTCTCGCTGCCGGTGCTTGGGGGGGCAATCACCATGCTGCTCACCGACCGCAATCTTGGCACTAATTTCTTTAACCCCGCCGGCGGTGGCGATCCACTCTTGTTCGACCATTTGTTCTGGTTCTTCGGCCATCCGGAGGTCTATGTCCTGATTCTACCGGCCTTTGGTATCATCTCGGAAGTAGTGGCCACCTTCTCGCGCAAAGCCATCTTCGGTTACTTGGGCATGGTCGCGGCGATGAGCTGCATCGGCGTGCTCGGCTTTGTGGTTTGGGCGCACCATATGTTTATCGTCGGTCTCAGCCCCGATACCGAGGCCTATTTCATGATCGCGACCATGGTGATTGCGGTGCCGACCGGCATTAAAGTCTTCTCGTGGATCGCGACCATGTGGGGCGGTTCGCTGACCTTTGAAACGCCCATGATTTTTGCCCTGGGCTTTATTTTCCTCTTCACCATGGGCGGGGTTACGGGCGTTATGCTCGCCAACTCCGCGCTCGATATCACCTTCAACAACACCTATTACGTCGTCGCCCATTTCCATTACGCGATGAGCCTGGGCGCGCTGTTTGGGGTGTTTACCGCCTTCTATTATTGGATCCCCAAAATGTCGGGCTATATGTATAGCGAGTGGATGGGCAAGGCCCATTTCTGGCTGTTCTTCATCGGCACCAACCTCACCTTCTTCCCGCAGCATTTCCTGGGGTTAGCTGGCATGCCGCGCCGTATTCCCGATTATCCGGATGCGTATGCGGGCTGGAATTATTGGTCGTCGATTGGTTCCTATATCGGGTTTGCGGCAGCCTTATGGTTCCTCGTCGTCGTTGCCGAAATGTTCATCCGTAAACGCAAAGCGGCGATGAACCCCTGGGGCGAAGGGGCGAGCACACTCGAGTGGACGCTCAGCTCACCACCGGCGTTCCACACCTTTGAAACCCAGCCGGATTTAAGCAAGACAGCGACGGCCTATCCAAGCCATCATTAAGTTGATGATCCAATACGATGATGATAGATAATCCGTAAAGGAATTATCGTTATGGTATCTCGCACTGCTCGCAAAAAAGTCCGTTCACTCACCCGCGCCGTAAAGGGTGTTGTGAATATTCTTCCGCATGTCGAAAGCTGTATCATCACACTGCGCGAGCAACGTGTGATGCTTGATGAGGACCTCGCTAAACTCTACGGTATTGAAACAAAAGCCCTCGTCCAAGCAGTCAAGCGTAATCGTGAACGTTTCCCGGAAGATTTTATGTTTCAGCTTAATAATCAAGAGGTTGCGATATTGCGGTCACAAACTGTGACCCGTGCAGCGCAAGTGGCTGATTATAAAGAAAAACGAAGACGCGCCACCGCGCCCTATGCCTTCACTGAACAGGGTGTCGCCATGCTTTCTTCGGTATTGAATAGCCCACATGCGGTTGCACTCAACATTGAAATCATGCGCATTTTTGTGCGCGTGCGGGCGCTGGCACTATCGCACCGTGATGTAGCCAAACGCCTCACCGAACTTGAACAAAAAACCCACGCACTCTCTACGAAGCACGATGGCTTCAGCCGCGATACACGCCTGCATCTGAAGCAGGTATTCGATGTATTGCGCGAACTGATGGAACCACCATCCATTCCACCCAAAAACCCGATGGGGTTTATCGCTACAAAAGATAATAGCACCAAAAATAAGCGCCTTGCTCAACCACGCATCATACGTAATAAGAAACACTCATGACAAAAAACTCGACCACACTGGCGACTGGCGGCTTGCGACTGGCGACTGCGCCAGAATCCACGCTTCGCGACTACCTCACCCTGCTCAAACCGGGGGTGATGGCGCTGGTGGTGTTCACCGGTGCTGCCGGTCTGTGGATGGCGCCAGGGCAAATGCATCCGTTCTATCAGCTCATCACCATTTTATGCATTGCGCTCGGTTCGGGTGCCGGCGCTGCCTTGAACATGTGGTACGACCGCGATATCGACGCTATCATGAAACGCACGCAAAACCGCCCCATCCCTGCCGGGCGTATTGCGGCGGATGATGCGTTGGCCTTGGGCCTCATGCTGAGCGTTGCTTCGGTGGGGCTGCTTGGCCTCGCGGTCAGTTATATCGCCGCTGCCTGGCTCGCCTTTGCGATTTTCTTTTACGCCGTGATCTATACCATGCTGCTGAAGCGCAGCACCCCGCATAATATCGTCATCGGCGGCTTGGCGGGTGCTTTTCCGGCCCTCATCGGCTGGGTGGCGGCCAGCCCCGAAGCGGCCCTCATGCCCTGGCTGATGGTGGCGATTGTCTTTTTCTGGACACCGCCGCATTTCTGGGCGCTGGCGCTTTATCGCCATAGCGATTACGCCGCCGCCAACGTGCCCATGCTGCCCGTCACCGCTGGTATTGCTGCCACCAAACGGCAAATTCTGATCTATACCATACTCATGGTCGCGGTCTCGCTGACGCCATTGCTGGTGGGCTCAAGCCTGGTTTATGGCATCGGTGCAAGCCTGCTGGGTGCTAATTTCGTCCGCCACGCGCTGCGCGTACTGTGCTCAAGCGAACCGCGCGATGCAATGCGCCTGTTTGGTTTCTCGATTCTTTACTTATTTATCCTTTTTGCGCTGCTGGTTGCCGATCATTTCACGCAAGGCTTTTATCCAAGCAGCATATCCGCTATGGGTGTCCCTACGAATTTGTAATCCTTTCTTCGCACTCAACCTTGATGGAGTATTTATGGCATCTTCTGCAGCGATCGTCGAAAAAGCCGCCGCCGTCACCAGCAGCGAACCGGCCATCGGTTTGCTTTCGGGTAATGCGAACGTGATTTATCTGATGGGGCTGAGCTTCATTCTGGGCAGCTTGTTCACCATTTTCATTCTCATTTTGCTCGATTTCATGCGCCGCCATAATCATCGTAGTGCGGGCGGGAAATAGCCATGCCGCCAAGCGATACGCATCGGCGCAAACGCGCGAAAAATTACCTGACATTGGCCTTGCTGCTTGCTTTCATTGCCGGGCTTTTTTACCTGACGATGCTTAAAGTCAGCGGGCAGTGATCGCCCCCGATCGTACTTACGTTCACGCTTACTTTTTGTGGTGATACACTAAGAAAATCACCAAAATCCCAAGCGCAATGCCGTACCAGGTGAGGATATAGCTTAGGTGATCGTTGCGTAAGCGAATCGTACCATCCGAGGGGATAGGTAGCGCTTTCAAATCCTGCGTGCCGACGATATCGACCATTGCCGGCACTAGGTTGGTAAGCCCAGCGGAGGCGGCCATGGCGTCACTATCCCGGCCAAACCAGATGTTTTTTTCGGGCTGATTCCTGGGCGAAAAATAGCTGCGCTCGGCGCCGATACGTACCAAACCCTGGATAGTAGCGCGGCCCTTCACCTGTGTCTGCGGTCGGGTGGCGGGATCTTTTTTGCTTGCCGGCACCCAGCCGCGATTAACCAGGACGACACGGTCGTCAGCGAGTACAAAAGGGGTCACTACATGATAGCCGAATTTATCCTTGAAGTAGCGCGGGGCGAGGTGAAACTCGGTATCGCCGCGCCAAGTGCCGCTCAGGGTGATTTTACGAAACTGTAATGCCGCGAGCTCCTCGGCATTCACGGGCAAGGCGGTCAGCACGTCACCGCGATTGGCTTCCGCCAAGGCGGCGATCACGCCTTCTTTCCATTTCAGCCGCTCGACCTGCCAGCTGCCCAGCGCCATACAGGTGCCAAATGCCAGCAGGAAGAAAAACCAGGCGACGGGTCGTGGGCGGACGAAACTACTCATGCGGGTTTTTCTCTTTCAGCAAAGCCAAGCGATGCTCGACGGTGATAAACAAGGTTTTGAAGGTGCGCAAGCAGACGATGCTCAGGATAAAGGTCAGGGGAATCCAGAGTGCCGCATGCACCCATAGCGCCGGCTCGAGCTTGATCTCAACAAGCGCCGCGCCGATGGTAACCGCGAACCCTACAATCACCAGGGCAAAAAAGGTCGGCGCATCGGCGGCGTCATGGTGCTTGAGCGACAGGCCGCAGGCGCTGCACTCATCGACAATGCCGAGCATGTCCTTAAACAGTTTGCCGTTACCACAGCGCGGGCAACGGGGGGCACGCAGCTGTTGAAAAAGTGAGGGCATAGTGACCTTAAGCTAAAGGGATTTATAGGCGACAATTTCTAGGAGTTGGTGCGCGCAAGGAGGGCGTGTAGCAGCGCTACATAACCGACTGAGCACAGCAACGACAACGAAATTGGCCCTAGAAATCCCTTGGGGTTATGAGGTGAGCCAGTAAATACCGACAAAGAGGAACAACCACACGACATCGACGAAATGCCAATACCAGGCCGCAAACTCAAAGCCCAGATGGCCCTTAGCGGTAAGCGTGCCACGGCGAGCGCGCACCAGGCATACCGCCAAGAACGCGGTGCCGATCATGACATGGATGCCATGGAATGCCGTGGCAAGGTAAAACGTCGCGGCGTATTTGCCATCCTTCAGGCCAAACGCGGCATGGCTATACTCATACGCCTGAACGATCGAGAAGAAAAACCCAAGCGCCACCGTGCAGGCAAGGCCTTTGACCACGTCCTCATTTTTGCCCTCGAGCAGCGCATGGTGCGCCCAGGTGACGGTGGTCCCCGACAGCAGCAGAATCAGCGTGTTCATCAGCGGCAAATCAAACGGGTCGAAGGCGATGATATTCGCCGGTGGCCAGACGCCATCCGCAATTGCCCAGACATCCTCAAGCGGCAGTTTGGGGAAGAACGCCGCGCCAAAATACGCCCAGAAAAAGGCCACGAAAAACATCACCTCCGAGCAGATGAACAGCGCCATACCCACGCGCAAGCCCAGGCGCACTTTTTCGGTATGGGCATGGTCGTGTAGCCCCTCATGAATCACGTCGCGCCACCAGAAAAACACGCAGGCAATAATGCTCGTGGCACCGGCAAACACCATCGGCAGGCCGATCGGGTCTTTATGCAAAGCAAACGCCCCGCCGAGCACAAAGAGCAATATCGCAAACGCGGTCAGGATCGGCCATTTGCTGGGGTTGACCAGGTGGTAAGGATGGGTTGCGTGTCCGCTCATATTAGTCTCCAGTCGCTAGTCTTCAGTCTTCAGAAGTTAACCGAGTAATCGGCGGCCTCTTTATTACTGGAGACTGACGACTGAAGACTGACGACTATAATTTCGATTGATTCGCCGATTCATAACTAAAAAACGTGTAAGATAAAGTAATATTTGTCACATCGCGTATCTCGGGGTCATCAAGGATGGCCGGGTCGATGAAAAATGACACAGGTAGGTTGGCCGATTGATGTGCTCCAAGCCGCTGCTCCTCGAAGCAGAAGCACTGAATTTTGTTGAAATATTTCCCCGCCGCAAAGGGGGTAACGTTATAGGTTGCCGTGCCGCGCGTGGCTTGATTGCTCAGGTTTTTGGCACGAAACGCGACCAGACGATTTTCGCCAAGCCGCACGCTGACCGATGGCTCAAGCGGCGTAAATTCCCACGGCAAGCGCGGGTCCTGATTGGCATCAAAGGTCACGGTGATGCGCCGCTCGCCGACACGGATGGGTGCGGCATGCGCCTCCGCCCGCTGGGTGGTGCCGCCAAAGCCCGT